>JAEZIV010000203.1 GCA_023436515.1 Bacillota bacterium | reverse complement strand
GATAAGGATGCCCAGATTACAAATATATGCAGGACATTACAAATGGTGGGTATGGGATATATGAAGCTTGGGCAAAAAACTCCTACAATTTCCGGCGGAGAAAGCCAGCGAATTAAATTAGCAAGGGAGCTTGCTAAGGGAAAGAGGGCGTCCGGGTGCTTATACATATTGGATGAACCAACCACAGGCTTGTCGATGAACGATAGTGAAAAACTGTTGGGTTTATTAGAGGAACTTGTTGATCAGGGAAATTCAGTGATTATAACAGAGCATGATGTAAATATGCTTTCGAATTGCGACTGGATAATTGAAGTTGGTCCGGCCGGTGGCAGAGAAGGCGGTTTATTAATTGCTGAAGGGACGCCTGCGGAATTAAAGCAAAATGATAAATCCATAATTGGCACATACTTAAGATGAAAAATTAGTGGGAGGACAGGATGACGGACAAAGAACGAGAGTTGCGATTATATATGGAAACAGCTCATCATCCACAGGTAAACAGTATTCTTATGTGGGAGAACGGAAGGATTGCTGCGGAAATATATTTTAATGGATTTAATTCTTCCGATAGACATCCTATTAAGTCGGTAGTAAAAAGTATTATGTCGATTGCGACCGGAATAGCAGAGGATTTAGGATTGCTAAATATAGATGACCCTATTTGCAAGTATATTCCTGAATTTAGTGAGGGCCGGGATATACAGCATAAGCGAATAAGAATCCGGCACTTGCTAACAATGACTTCGGGAATTTTTTGGCAGGGAGGTGTTCACTACCATAGTCCTGGGCTTACAAACATGAAACGATCAGGAAAATGGATTGATTATATAGCAGATTGCAGAGTTACTGATGTTCCCGGAACTAAGTATAATTATAAGGAATGGGATGTAATACTACTCGCAGCTGTACTAAATGCAGCATGCGGCGATTGCTTCGACTTCATTAATGAAAAATTGTATAAACCATTAGGAATAACAAGCGAAAGATGGTTTAAGAGTCCGGATGGAGTATATTATAGTGTTGCGATTGATGAAGAAAAGGAAAAACTGTCGAATCTATGCGCAAGGGATTTGCTCAAATTGGGGATTATGCTCTATCAGGATGGAATGTATGAAGGAAAGCAAATAGTTCTAAGAAAGTATATAGAAAAAGCAATAACTCCAGGAGTAAGTACTTCTAATTATGGTTTTTTGTTTTGGATAGAAGAAGATAATTACGCTATGAAAGGATATGGCGGTCAGAACGTTGTTGTCTTTCCGAAGTTAGGAAAAATTGTTGTAACCCAGGCAACTCCAACATCCCGACCATTAATATACCCTGATTTAGTGAGATTTGGCAGTGAACTGTGAAGAAGGATAGGTGATATCGATGAGTAAAGCATTTAAATGGAAGTGGTTAGCTCCCATTGCTACCTGCTTTGTATTAGCAATAGTAATTGCTATACTATTTCTGAACAACGACAGTGGAGATTTTGACCTAAGGCTGTCTAGTGGAGTTAAGATAAACTATTTGGACACCCCACCAACTATAGCAAACAAATCACAGCTTATGTGGTTAACTGAAGATGAACTTTTTGCTTTGAATTTCAACAGTTATGAAATAATTGCCTTTGAGGGCACTGTGAAGGAAGTTCGCAATATTGTCTGCGACTATGATGGTTCCAAGGACTACCGTGCAATTGCGGCAATTGAGGTAAACGAAGTGTTGCGAGGTAAGCTTGAGGAGGGGGACACTGTTACCGTCCTCTTGCCTGCACCAGTGGGTACCGACTTAAAAGCTGAAGATACAAGCATATCTTCTCAGATAACCGCGGGAATAACGGGCATCTTTATGCCGATTAAGCATGATGAAACCTCAATCCGCGAGGAGAACGGAAAGACGCTTGCCTTGCTTGACCTTGCCCAATACGGATTTCCTGATGGTGAGCGGTGGATGTTTATTGAGACAGCGAACGGTCTTTTGTATAATAAAGGTGCATATCCTTCCTTCGCTAAAGCGGAAGCTTTAAAGGATGTGAAGGAAATCGTTTTGTCAAAAATAAAATAAGGCACAACAATCAAAAAAATCCTACGAGGCATTCACATTCACTCTCGCGGGATTTATTTTTACCGGCCTTAAGGAATTTTACAAGTCTAGAGCCAATGCGGAGCTAGGCTCAGAAGATGCTTATAAAAACTTTATGAAATATGTAACAATTATTGACTTTTCAGCTGGGGGATATAATTATTTATATTGCTTGACTTTTCGGTAAAAAGATACATTTATAGAATTAAATATGATATTATGTGGATATATGAATCAATAATATTTTTGGAGGTAATGAGTATGGACGTGAATGGTGGTTTGGATTTAACATCATTAGTTGTTGGCTTAGTATTACCAATGATGCTCATTCCGGTAATAAACGTTGTAATTGGGATACTACATGATTGGCACCTTTGATTTGACCTCGAAAAAGGTAACAAGCATTGAACCTATTGGTTTGGTTGAATATGAGAAGCTGCTTACTCAGGAATAGATCAATAAGTCAGATAATTCTCATAGCATATGAATAATCTGGGAGAGTGGATAAAATGAACATATTAGTATTAGGCGGTACAAGATTCTTTGGAATTCATCTTGTTAATTCCTTAATCGGTAAAGGGCATGAGGTAACAATAGCTACCAGGGGTAAAACTCCAGATATCTTCGGACAAAAGGTAAACAGGCTGCAAATCGAGCGTACAGACCCTGAGAACCTGAAAAGGCAGCTTGGCAAGCAATACTATGATGTGGTATGTGACAACCTTGCTTACTGTTCAAATGATGTAAAATACCTGCTGGATATAATCCAATGCGGAAGATATGTTATGACTTCATCAGCAGCTGTTTACCAAAATCAGCACCCATATACAGCTGAGAAGGAGTTTAATCCATTAGAGCATCCATTACAATGGTGCTCAAGAGGTGACTACACCTATGAAGAGGTAAAACGTCAGGCAGAAAGCGCATTGTTCCAAAGGTACGATAATATTCCTTCGGTAGCTGTACGCTTTCCATATGTTATCGGGGAGGATGACTATACCGAAAGGCTACTTTTTTATGTTAAAGAGCTAGCTGAGGGAAATCCAATGGATATCGATAATCTCAATGAGCAAATAGGTTTTATTAAGTCTACTGAGGCTGGTGAATTTCTAGCTTGGGTGGCTGAACAGAGCTTTACCGGGCCAGTTAATTCAAATAGTCTGGGAACTATTTCTTTGCAGGAAGTAATCAGCTATACCGAAGCCCATATGGGAAAGCAGGCAATTTTATCACCGGAAGGGTTAACTGGCCGATATAATGGGCAGAAATCCTTTAGTCTTGATGTTTCTTACGCACGCTCCTTAGGTTTTAGTTTCTCAGAATTAAACCAGTGGATATACCCTTTGCTTGATAGCTATATAAGCCAAGTAAGTTCTAGAATGAGTTACAAGTATTAGATTTAAATTAAGTACTGTTTTTCAAAAAAATGCCTTCAACCCTTTTCAGAGCTGAAGGCATTTTATTAATAAATTCTGTATGCTTTAACAAAATTCTTAACCCAGTAGGAGGAATTTATAGAAGTAATTCTTACCTTGCCCTGGGTTGAGGAAGCATCAATCATTTGCCCATTACCAAGAGCAATTCCAACGTGACCCTTATATGAAATTATGTCCCCTTTTTTAATGTTTTTCATGCTGGTTATTTCCTGATAACGTGAGGTTGACTGCCAAGCATAAGAGGTCATGTAACTCTGTCTTATGCCTGCCTTGTTCAAAACCCAGTATACAAACCCGGAGCAATCAAAGGTATTTGGACCCTTTGCACCGTAGACGTACCTTGAGCCCAGCTTTGACTTTGCCAGAGATATTATGCGGTTGACCATGGAGCCGGAGGAATACTCTGAATCATTGCTGCCGGAGTTCCCGGAAGAACTGCTCCCGCTTGAACTGCCTGAACTACCTGAACTGCTTCCCCCCTGTATGGCCCCGCCATTCCAACTTTTTGCGCTATCGGATAAGAGCATTTTTATTGTCAAGGTTCCTACCTTGCCATCAGCCGTAAGACCGTTCCTCTTTTGAAAATTTACTACAGCATCATGGGTATCTGAACCGAAATATCCGGTTACACTCTTAAGGTACTTGAGCTTTTTTAAATAGGTTTGAATGTTTACTACAGCGTCACCTCTATCTCCGGTTTTGATGCAAAACACCTCGGCATCCCCGGACATCAAAAGCTCTTTTGTTGCAGGTCCAATATATCCATCAGCTATTAGACCATTGTTGTCCTGAAAATTCTTTACTGCCATAACGGTATCGTTGCCATATTTGCCGTCGGGCTTTGTGGTCAGGTACCCAAGGTCGCTAAGCCTCTTTTGATATTTAAGTATTTCTTCATTCTCATCACCAAGATAGAAGGATAAAGGGATCGCGTCAGAGGAATATAGCTTTTCCCTGGTATTCTTGCCGACATTTCCATCATCATATAGCCCGTTCTTCTTTTGGAAGGCCTTAACAGCAGCCTCGGTATCAGTTCCAAAATAGCTTGTAACTTTATTTATGTAGCCCAATTCATAAAGGCGAGTCTGCAATTGCTCGACATCAGTGCCTTCATCACCTATATGCACAGTATATGCCTTTGCATCATCAGACATAAGCAGCTCATAGGTAGATTCATTAACCTCACCGGTTATTTCTTGCTCATGCTTGCGTTGAAAAAGCTTGACGGCAACCTGTATTGCTTCACTGAATTCTTCTGTAGGCTCATCAGATTGTAAATAATCCAACTGCTCCAGCCTTTGCTGTATAACAGTAACTATTGGATTTTTTACCCCTAAACCAATAATATCTCCCTTAAGGGGATCAAGGAGGGGTTCCGTACCACGGGATATTTTGTTGACTTGGTTTGATGAAATTTCACTTTGTGGTTCTGATTGACTATTTAATGCTTCTTCTGTTTGAACTGAGTGACTTTCAGCAGCAGACAAGGAGGAGCTGGTGAAGGTTTCTATTGCTGCGGTTGAAAGGTTACCACCTTTTTGTGGGATAGACGTTACGGCGACTACTGTCAATGAAATAAAAACAACTCCTGAGGCTGCAACCAACCAGTACTTAAATTTATCAGGATACTTTTTTTTGTAGCTTTTTACACTATGTATAAGATTCCTGAGTAGATTTTTAATGTTTTTGTTCTTCATGATTTCTCCGATAGTTTATGTATTTTATTAAGTTGTAGGTAGTAAAAATAAAAAAACCAATTCGCGTATAAAAATTATATCGGAATTGGTCAATAAGCTTAAAACTTTGGTGAGCAAAAATGTGATGCAAAAAAGAAAAAAGTCTGTACATGTAACATTGCAAAACTTTATGTAGGCATCAAAATTCAACTAATCAATTCCTAGTATACATAACTTTTTGTGCTAGGTATATAATAACACAACTAAAATAAATTTATATTAAATTTATTTTACAGATGCAGATTTTAAGATAATTTGATAGATAATCTGTTAATCAAAAATATAACATAACCAAGGATCAAAAAGCCGAAAGTCAATAATCCGGCATTTTTTACAACCTGAAGCCACCCGAGTACGTCCACATCGATAAAGAAGTAAGGGTATGGACTCTTTACGATTTCAATAATTCCGCCAATTTTAGCTCGTATTAATACAAAAATGAAGTAGGATATTGGAATAAATAGCCACAAGATAGGATCAAACCAGCGAAAGTTGACTTTAATATCAAATACCAGCCAGTCAATTATGGCTCCTAAAGGCACAAAATAGTGAACCAGAACATTCTGCCAATTAAAAATGCTGTATGAAACACCTGCAGCAAGAAGACGTGGTGTAAGCACGAAATGGTAAATCAGAAAGGTGACAGTTATAGTCATTGTTACAGCACCTTTTAAGTGGGGATAGAATACCGTAGCACCCTTGAGTCCATTTTTCTTAATATCAATGATTGTCTTAAGGGTCAGAAGAGTAAAGAAAACCAGGCACAAAAAGTTACTCTGAATAGTATAAAATATCAGCATATAGGGAGCAGGCTTTCCACTTGGGAGTCCCGAGTTGAGGTATAATCCGGTTCCACACCCTACTATAAAAACAGTCCTGAAAATCAATGCGAACAAGCGATTATGAATATACATATCATTTTCCTCCGCATTCAGCTGAATCAAGTTTGTTGACATTTACTTATTAAGTTCAACTTAATTATAGCATTTTTGTTTTATTATTAATACAATTTAATGAATGTATACAATGTTTTTACATAATATCATTACAGCTTCCATTGTGCTATAATATTAAATATCTGGAGTATCCTGTAAATATATATGTCACTGCTGCTATTTTCGGTCATATAATTTTAAAGTGGTGCATCCTAAATATTTTCTAGTTGTTTTAGTGTATAAAATATATTATTATAAACACATTATCAAAAGACTTTTATAAAACCAGGTGATTGTTATGAAAACTGGAAGAGTAAACAGTATTGAAGTGAAAAAAATAAATAGAAAAACCATATACAACTTTTTGTATATGCGGGCACCCGTATCTATTCAGGAAATAGCCTATTCACTGAACATGAGCTTACCAACGGTAACGCAGAACATTAAGGAGTTAAGTGAAAGAGGTCTTCTTATTGATACCGGACTTTTTGAATCCACAGGGGGTAGAAAGGCAAAGGCCATATCATTCAACAGCAAGGCAAAGTACGCGGTCGGGCTGGATATTACCCGAAATCATGTGGGGATAGTTGTCATTGATCTGGGAGTAAGAGTTATAAAGAATATGAGAACTCACTTTCCTTTTGACAACACAAAAGAGTATTTTAAGGGTGTAGGAGAGCTTGTTAATAGCTTTATTGAACAATGTGATATTCCCCGGAAGGATGTTTTAGGTGTGGGTATTGCACTGCCTGCAATATTATCCGATGACAGGCGGTCGGTAAGCTTTGCTCAGGTCATTGATTTTAAGGATGGTAATATAAGTGCCTTCGAAGAGTTTATTCCATATAAATGCACCTTCAGCAATGATGCCAATGCCGCCGGCTTTGCTGAGATGTGGGAGGACAAAACAGATGAAAATGTGGCCTACCTGTCCCTCAATAATTCGGTTGGTGGCTCAATAATAATATCAAAAAACATATATAACGGTCAGAATCAACGGAGCGGTGAGTTTGGACATATGACAATTGTGCCCGGCGGCAGAACCTGCTATTGCGGACAAAAGGGTTGTGTAGATGCCTATTGCTCTGCTAAAATCTTATCCGATACAACCAATGGGAATATCGGAGAATTCTTTAGGCTGCTCAGAGCGGGTAATGAGCCGCAAAAAAGTATTTGGAATGATTATATTTCACATATGTGTATTGCAATAAACAATCTCAGAATGCTGTTTGATTGTAAGGTTATATTAGGCGGTTACGCCGGAGCCTATATGGATGAATACCTTGAGGAGTTGAGAGAGCGAGTAGCCAGACGTAACACCTTTGGATATGATGGAAGCTATCTGCAGGTGTGCAAGTATAAGCTGGAAACCACAGCAGTTGGTGCAGCTTTACTGCATGTTGAGGATTTTATCAATAATATCTGATTACTTCAATATTGGAAGTTTC
Source organism: Bacillota bacterium (assembly GCA_023436515.1). Taxonomy (GTDB): domain Bacteria; phylum Bacillota; class Clostridia; order Acetivibrionales; family DSM-1351; genus Ruminiclostridium. The sequence continues at coordinate 4,812 of JAEZIV010000203.1, read as the reverse complement.
AGCATTTGTAAAAGATTAGATTACCTGACAAATGGGGTAATCTTTTTTCGTTTGGAAAAGGACAAAGAGCATATGTAACAATAGTCATTTATAAGTGTGGCTAGAAATAAGTTGCTAGAGATAAAGGATATTGACTTTGTATGAAATGGTTGTATAATCTTATTAAAAGGAATTTATAAAAGTGTTATATAAATTCCTTAAATTAATGTAAATCATTGTAGTACATATAATTCAATATATAAATCACGGAGGGGTTATTGATGAAAAACAGAGCGGCATATATGACCGGACTCAATAAAATGGAAATCAGAGAAATTGAGGTCCCAAAGCTAAGAGAAAAGGATGTATTGGTAAAACTTGAGTATGTGGGAATTTGCGGATCGGATGTTCACTATCTAGAACATGGAAAAATAGGTGATTTTATAGTAGATGGTGATTTTATACTTGGTCATGAATGTGCCGGAACTGTTGTTGAGGTAGGAGCCGGAGTTCAGAATCTCAAGGTTGGCGACATGGTTGCTCTGGAGCCTGGTATTACCTGTGGTCAATGTGAGTTTTGCAAGTCTGGGAGGTATAATCTATGTCCTGATGTAGAATTCCTAGCAACTCCTCCCTACCATGGTTCCTTAATGAATTATATTGCCTTTCCGGAAAACATGTGCTTTAAGCTCCCTGACAATATAACAACTAAGGAGGGAGCACTTGTCGAACCTTTAGCTGTGGGTATGCACGCTGCCATCCAAGGAGATGTAAGACTTGGCAGCTCAGTGGTTATACTGGGAGCAGGTACTATTGGCTTGGTTACCCTACTTGCTTGTAAGGCGTATGGTGCTACTGATATAACTGTAGTAGACGTTTTGCCTAAGAGACTTGAGTATGCTAAAAGGTTAGGAGCAGCAAGAACTATCAATGGGCTTGAGACTGATGTTCTAGCTGAAATAGACAAAATAACCAACAAAAAAGGTGTGGACATAGTAATTGAAACTGCCGGTTCGGCAAAGACCATTTCACAGACACCTTATCTGATAAAGAATGGTGGAACCATTGTGCTTGTGGGTCTGGCACCGCAGGACATCATTGAATTTAATTTTGCAAAGATTATGGCCAAGGAGGCTCAGATAAAGTCAGTGTTCCGCTACAGGAATATTTATCCGACAGCAATTCAGGCAATTGCAAAGGGGATAATAGATATTTCAGGTATCGTTACCCATGAATTTGAATTTGAGGAGGTTGAAAAGGCCTTCGACTATGTGATCAATAACAAGCAGGATGTTGTTAAGGCAGTCATAAAAATTTAAGTAATCACCCAAAATTATATTTAAGAGTTGAAGCCAGGCTTCAACTCTTTTTCTGAATTTATCCAAACTATTTACAATGGCTGCATTTCGAGCAGTCACCGCAGGAAAATGCCGAAGGGACTGCAGAGGAAGCCGCACTTGTATTCTGGGCACACATCAATTTGAACCGGGTTGTCTGCATATCATAAATCCTTGTATAATTTCCCTGAAATTTTACGCTTCTCCCTTCAAAGCTTATAAGTAGAGGTAGAATAATGAATTTATCCTCCTCTTCAGGGTCAGGCCTTATCATAGGTTCCATAAGCTCCACAGAACCATCACTGCTATAAACCTCTATTTTAGTGTTTGAGGTAGCAAGAGCTTTAATACTCCCATCCCGGCTAAAGCATAATGAGTTTGCTTCTCCGCTAATACCTATAGCGCTATAGTTGTAGGCTTTTATATCCCCGATGGGGGTTTCTACAGACAACTCATAAGCAGGCTCGATTGATTTCAGCTGTCCATCCTCGTAAAGGGAAAAGCCTATTCTTACAGGATAAAGCTCTGAATTAATCTTCAAAACAATTGTTTCACCCGGCCAGAGTGTCATAGCTTTAAGATTACCGCTTTCATAGAAGCAAAGACTGATAATCTTTACTTTGAAGCTGCCGAAGGGGAAGCTAAACCGGAAAGCCTCACATAACCCTTCTTCATCTGCCTCAGTCCAGTAACCGCTGATTTTTCCGTTTAGGGGAAAAAGGCGTTTGATAGCTCCGCTTTCGTAAAAGGTTACAAGCTCTGCCGGAAATACTCCCTGGGTTGTAGTTATTCTTGTCTGATATTCCAGGGCTATGCTTTTTATAGCACCACTTTTGTAAAAGGAAACCGAGGGGTGATATTTACTTCTTGCCTCCTCAGGTCCATACTTTGGAACAAGCTCCCCATATGCTGTAGAAATATAGTTTTCTTCATTTAGGATACAGTCCTTCAGGGAACCATCCTGGTAATAATTTTTGGATGATATACCTTTTAAATCTATGGCTTTAGTCAAATCAGAAAATATAGTCTTCATAAAATACCTCCCACTGAATTCTTATTGTGGATATTTAAGAGATAGATTTTTAACTCTTACAGCTCTCTTTGATTATGGAAACCTTAAGACCATCAGGCCCACGTTCTTCAACCGAATAACTCAACCCCTTTTGTGGGAATTGATTCTCAAACCATGGTGGAACATGGCTGCAGATAACCTCCAGTCTGTAAAAGACAGTTCCCTCTATAAAAGGCAGCAGCGCTTTTTTTGAGGAAATCTCAGGATGTTTATTCTGAAGTAGAATTAAATTCAAAAAATATTCTCCTTCCTTAGAGGTCATATATGGAGCTGTTGGGACTTCTTCGACCTCATTGGGCGGATTTTCTTTTACGGCCTCCAGCTCCTGACTGATTTCTTCGAGAAGAGTCTCAGAAAGCATATCTGCTTCAAAGATTTCATAACCCAGTCTTTCAAGGATATTATAGGAGAGACCCCTTATTGTTTTTCCCACAACAACCCTACAATCCTCTAGTCCGGCAATAACAGTCTTGATTTTTTCTCTTACAGCCTGTAGTTCCAAGGTTGTATCCAGGAAATAAACAACTTCATCTACCACCCTCCAGTCAGCAGTTTCCTTACTGAAAACCATAAGTACAGCCCCTTCTTCAAAAGATGATAATTCGTTGTTGTTGTTTAGTACCACTGCTATTTTATTTGCCATTTATCCATCCCCCCCAAAAAAAAATAACAAAAAGAAGCGGATCGAGTTTGAGACTCAATACGCTTCTTTGCATACTTTTATGTATTTCTTTGATTTAATTATATGAAGCAATTAAGCAATAAGCAACTATATGCTGATAAATTAGTAGAATAAAGGCAACATTTGTGAGTAATGCACAAAAAACGCATAATTTGGTATGTGGAATATGTACATCTGCGTGCATTGTGAAGTGGGTTTATAACAATTATACTCTTAGTAAGCTAGTTTAATAAAAACCGACGACGAAGTCTCAAGGCCTAACAATAAGGCTGCGAGACTTTTCTTTTTAAGGAATTAATTACTCTGGTGTTAAAGAAGTTAATAAATAGCAGACGAAGAGGTCTTGAAGCACAGTCGGAAAGCTGTGTGCTAAAGATCTCTTTTATTTTATTTAAGCTCGTTAGCAAATTTTACTATTTATTGGGCGCGGAGGAAACGCGCAGATTGGAGGTCGTTATGAGACAGGTAGCTATTTACGGAAAAGGTGGTATAGGCAAGTCGACAACAACTCAGAATTTGACAGCCGGGTTGGGTGAAATGGGAAAGAAAATTATGATAGTAGGCTGTGACCCAAAAGCAGACTCAACCAGACTTATTCTTGGGGGGCTGGCTCAGCAGACAGTACTGGACACTCTGAGAGAAGAAGGTGAGGACATTGATCTTGACCTAGTAATGAAGGATGGTTTTGCTGATATCAAATGTGTTGAATCAGGCGGACCGGAGCCCGGCGTAGGTTGTGCAGGACGTGGTATCATTACCTCCATCGGCTTGCTGGAAAGGCTGGGAGCTTATGAGGACAGTCTGGACTATGTTTTCTATGACGTACTTGGGGATGTTGTTTGCGGAGGTTTTGCAATGCCGATTCGTGAAGGAAAGGCACAGGAAATATACATAGTGGCCAGCGGTGAAATGATGGCGCTGTATGCGGCTAACAATATTTCAAAGGGTATTCAGAAGTATGCCAAAACCGGTGGAGTAAGACTGGGTGGAATTATTTGCAACAGCCGTAAGGTTGATGGTGAAGCGGCTCTGGTAGAAGCTTTTGCAAAGGAGCTTGGTTCTCAGATGATTCACTTCGTTCCAAGAGACAACATGGTTCAACGTGCTGAAATCAATAGGAAAACAGTAATAGACTTTGACGCTGAATGTAATCAGGCCGATGAGTACAGAGCACTTGCAAAGAAAATAGATGAAAATAAATTATTTGTTATACCTAAGCCCCTAAAGCAGGAGAGACTTGAGGAACTTCTGATGGAGCACGGAATAATGGATATCTAAAATGTAAAGCAAACCTTCGTGCATACCTGGTTGAGTATGCATTACAAAAGGCCGCAAGCGGCTTATTCATAAAATTAAGAAAAAGGTGGTTGAGATTATGTTATTAGTAAGAGCGATTATCAGACCGGAGAAGACCGGAATTGTACTTTCAGAGTTACTTGCAGCAGGCTTTCCGGCAGTAACAAAAATGGATGTTTTCGGAAGAGGAAAACAAAAGGGTATTGTTATCGGGGATGTTCAGTATGACGAAATCCCAAAGGAAATGCTTCTAATTGTTGTAAATGATGAAGACAAGGACGATGTGGTAAAGGTAATTATGAGAAATGCACGTACCGGTGAAAAAGGAAACTTTGGTGATGGAAGAATTTTCATCAGCCAGGTTCTGGATGCATATACCATCAGTACTGCAAAGCAGGGACTCTAAGTTGATTTTCACTTTACCATGAAAGGGGTGTTCATATGAA
>JAEZIV010000347.1 GCA_023436515.1 Bacillota bacterium | reverse complement strand
CATACATCCTTTCTGATATTTGTGATAACTCATGTTTCTCAGATTTCCTGCTCATCATCCTCACTCACTTCATCAATTAGCTCTTTACTTTCATCATACCTGGGATTGTTCTGATAGATTATGCTTTCAACCTCCGGAATAACCCTGCTTATTTTATCCTTGATACTATTTATCACTTTTTCCTGTTCACCAGATATTTCTCCAATATCCTGAAGCTTTACCAACCCTGCATATATAGCCAACATTTCTTTTTCACTAAACAGCTTATTTCCATCGATCAGGCCGGAGCGTTTCGCAAAATCCTCCTTGGCAGCTGCATAGTTATCACCAAAATAATTACCTGCATGAACACCTTTTCCACCAATATCAAGCTCCCAGGTAACATAGTCGAATTGATTCACTCTATGATTTGTATAATCAAGAGTAGATATTTCGCATGCTGCAAAGACTATATTTTTATACAGTGAAAGTAGTTTGTATCTATTTAGCCCTTCAATTTTAAAATGAGGAGCCTTCATAAAAATATCCTCTTGCTCTTTGATATTTTGAATGAGCTCAAGGATCTCGTTAATCTCGTCTCGGTCATATGAATTTCTATATGATATAGTCCCATTGTTGCAATTAATATCGCATAAGTCTCGTCCTTGTTTTGTTACCCATATTTTATCAATATCCCAAGCGTTTTCTTCTCCACTTATATTGACCGGTGACACGCCGTAATTTTTGTTTCTCAATTCTGTGATTAGTTTTTGAGATACACTTTGGGATAATTCCTTTGTTTTGATAGCCATATACTATACTTCCTCTCTCTTTTAATATGAAATAAAGGTATAAAAAAAACAACTGGAATCCAGCTGTTTCTATGCATTGATTATGTTTTTACTTATGTATTCAAGGTATCAACATTCCACTGTATGGGGTAACACTTTAATTCATTACAGGTCTCTATCACAGTATTATTGTAATCACCATAGGGTGGTCTGAACAGTGTAACCTTGGTGCCTGATATTTCACCAAGCTTTTGATTACAAAGTTCAATCTCACTGGTGCATTTTTCTTTTGATATTGTGCTCATTCTCAGGTGTGAATACCCATGGTTGGCTACATCATGGCCTTCAGCTGCAATCATTTTTACGGCATCGGGGAACTTCTCTCCCCATTGCCCTACAATAAAAAAACTAGCTCTTACATTCTCTTTCTTTAATATCTCCATTATTGTGGGAATGTCGTCCGCTCCCCAGGCACAGTCAAAAGTAATGGAAACAAGGTTTTTACCCGTTTCAACGCTGTATATTGGCAGTACTCTTCCTTTATTAAAAACATCGACTGTATCAAGAATCCCAGATCGCCCGAGACTTAAGAACAATGCCAACACTCCAACTGCAACAACCAAAACTGACAAATAGCGAGTAAACCTCTTCCGGTTAATAATAAGTATTTTCATTTTATCTCCCATCTACGCGCATAGCGCGTACACGAATATTACTGCGTGAAAAGCACGATGACCAACTGAATGTATTTTTCACGCTATAACTCCTATAAGTTTATTTATATATTATTAATATTTATTGATCTTTGGAGTTATGTGTAATTTGGATAAACTTAGTTTCAACACAAGGTACTTACACGGGGTATTTTAAGGTGGTAATAAATGCTCCCATTCGGCAATAGAATGGTTTTCGATGTATTAACATCCTGATGTAGTTTTGGTATTGATAATCCATATACTTACTTAACATTTTTTGAGTAATCTCGCAAGTCGTAATACTAAATCTGTCTTACGGTTATTTTTATCTCGCCAGCTATTTGCATAACGCAAATTATATGTAGGGGGTATGACAACATCCTCATCAATCAAACGATAAGTTTCGCTTAACAGATGAGGGAGCGCTTCATCCTTCATAAATTCCGGAAACAATGAAAATCCAGTTAAAAATTCAAGAGTATAAATCCATAAGTATAATCTTTTATCTTCTAAGCTTATTTTTTTGGAAAGTGGAAAATTCGCCAAATAGTATATTCCGTCTTTTCTATTCCATATGTAAGATAGGTATCGTCTCTGCAGTGCATCATCCAGGCAGTTGGAATTCTGCAAAATCATTAAAGGATATGCGTTCCATCCGTTTAAACAAGGCCCCCTGTAGTTACGATTTTCTTCCAGCCAGGCTTCTTCATCAAAATAGCCTTTAGATAACGCTTTATTTAGAGTATTTATAAACACATCCCTCTTAGGCTTCACCACCGGATTTTTTGGGTCGAAAAGATTTACCCATGCGGCAGTAAAGTAAGAACGTGAGTGGAGATGGCTTCTTCCACCGTCGTGATGCTTTTCAATATTGTCTCGCCAAGTTTCTTCACCGCGGACATATTGTTCCATAAGCTTTATACATTTTGCAATTATTGGGTCGTCCTTTGATAAGCTTAATTGAAGAGACCGTTTTAGAGCGTGTTCGGTCGTAGCAAATTTCAGTTTAGTTGGAGCCTTTGAATCCTGGGAATGAAATCTGCCCCATGAACCGTCCTCCCATTGTTCATCGGCAAGGTCAGAATACCATTTTGACTGGCGCATGATATGGTAAGCATTTAGGTAGTCTGGGCTTGTCACCGGCGCTTTTAATATTTCTCTTTGAAAGATATATTTTGGCACAGGGTCTGTAATATGCTCAGAAAGGTAATCTGTTATCCGTTGAATTTCAATCATGACTACACCTCTACTAATATACATTATCAGTAATGCACAACATTAAACAATACCGCTTAAAAGTAATTCCATGCAGATTAATACTACATTTGGATAATGCCATGATTAGTAGGCCGGAAATGGACAGTACCAATGCGCTTCCGGTTTTTTCATACGCCCAAATAGTAATGGGAAAACCAGTCATTGAGCTGCCCAACATTGAAATAGACTGTCCGAGCCATAGCACCAAGAATTTTCTTAGGGGTATGATATATTTATTAATAATATTCATTGTTCTCTCCCTTTATAGTCAAAATTACAATAAGAGAAGCAGAACAACGGCTATAAATGCTATTCTTACGACTTTTCAAATCGCCCCATACAGCCGTGGCTGCTTCTGTATGGAGTTTGAACATTTACTGTTACTTCATGTTTTAATTGTGCCAACATAAAATCACAACCTTTACAAGCACTAGTTTTCAAGTACATATTAATGTCATAACGAATTATATGATCATTACAAATAATACTATAACTGATACTCTTTTTAGTCAAGTTCTCATCACGTACCGAACTACGCGATTTTATGATCTGCATAATGTCGCAATAGATGTACTAATGCAATAAAAAAGTCCATAAAATAATTACTTAGTCTAGTTAATATCATTTTATGTAATGACAAATATCAAGTATTATGTTTCCTTGACTGTCGGGAGTTGTAAATCTTGGACAGCAATATCTCTCGAAGAACCACCATGCATTGTTCTCGTCTGGTATAATTTCAAGTCCCTCATCCATTAATTTTGTTGAACATTCAGCCTCTTTTCCATAAACTTCGCCTTCATTACCATAAACCCAGCAAACACCCAATTGACTTTCAGGGAAATCAACATGTTCAAATCCTTCAGGAGCCAGGGTTGCTTCTGGAGTAAATAGACCTATCCAGTATTCAAACGGTTCTCCGTCCTTCCAACGCATTAACCCAATAAAGTCGGTTATTTCATCATATTTTAGGTTAATACTTTTATCTACTTGGTTTGATATGGCACTGAACCAATCTTGACTAAACCATTCATCCCATTTTGCACTAAAATTGCCGTTAATGCGATCGTTATCAGTGTATTTCTTACCTATGAACCTCATTGCGGGAACGGTCTGTTTATATGCTTTTACAATCTCAGCCATTATTCTCACTCCCCTTTTTTCGCCGATTTATATCCATCATATTACACTAAATACTATATCTGGGCTTAATTTATGTCAATATATTCTTTCTACTTCTAGCTCACAAAACATCCATAACCTACTTTTAAGTTTCATTGAGTTTTGATAGTATATATTTACATAAATTTCAGAACTTGTTTAGATTTACTATAATTTTTTTCTGTATTTTTAAGAATAGAAAAACACTTTCTTGCTTTCATTCGTTTTAATAGACGAATGAGCACGGAAAGGAGAACACATGGACATAATTGAACTGTGGAAGCGATATAGCGGGGAGCTCCTCGGTTATTTGCGTAAGAATTCCTGTAGTACTTATGCCGCTGAAGACATATTGTCTGAGGTTTTTCTAAAAGCGGTAAGTTATCAGAATATAATTGCAACAATGTCGCCAATACAGTGCCGTTTATGGCTATACAAGTCTGCAAAGAATAAGTTAATCGACCTTGCTAGGCACAAAAAATTGGAAATACGTCTAATACCAACCCCTAGCCTGGTTGAAGACGATTTATCTGTAGTTTCGGTGTCTGAGTTTATTTCAAGGCTTCCTACTGATTTACAGGATTTAGTTACAATGAGGTACTTTGCAGGTATGGATAGCACAGCGATCGGAAAAGCACTAGGTATTCCCCCAGCTACCGTGCGGACTAAGCTACGCAAAGCATGTGGGCTTTTGCGTAAATATTGGAACAATAATTAGGAGGCAGTTATTATGGAAAAACATTTATTAGTAAACACAGGGGTTATGGATATGGTTTCCACAAAGCTCGATGCAATTCAAGCTTACGATTACATTAGAATCAATTGTGCATTTTGCTTAACTACAGCAAAAACACGACACCTTCTCTCACAAGGTAAAATAGTAATAAATACTTCAAGTGTTTATGATGTTGGGAATGATGATAATGTAGAAATCGTGACCGTTAATGGACTAAAAAAAATCGATGCTGAGTTTGAGGCTTCTGGTAAAACCACAGTTCTTGTCGTTAATGGTACCCTTATCATCGAGGATAGTTCCAAGAGGAAACTCGACCAATATAAAAATGTCATTATATACGGAGTAGCTTTACATCCGAAGAGCTTTGATACTTCAAATTTTCTTGTCAATGGAGCTCTAATCCCTTATCCAGATGGCGCAACATTAATTTTGCAGGAGCTTGAACTGACTGATACTTTTATCAGAGCCTCGACTCCCGGAACAACATATTATGTCCACGGTATACCTTCAAATATTAATGAATTTGTACATGATCCAGAACAGGGAATGTCCGATGTGGTCAAAAAAACAGGCCTACGTGCCACTGAGAAGCTTGATCTCGCACTACTTAAGAGTAAAAATATACGTTTCTATACCGGATGGGTTACCACTCTTGAGGAAAATGCAGAGCAACTCATGAGACTAGTTGACGGGTATATAGGGAGTACTATAATTCCAACTGGCTATAAAATCATGAAAAGCGGTAGACTTAATAAAATGGCAGTTCATCGCTTTGGGAAACGTATATATGTCGAGGGTAATTTGGAAATACATTATGAGGATGCTGATGCGCTTATTTCTCTAGAGCAGCTTATTGTAACTGGAGAAGTTATCCTTGCCGAGAGTGTTGTTGAAATTTTCTTTGAAAAATGTATAAAATATAATGGTTTATCAGAATATAAAGGTGAATGGCTTACTATCTCAGATACAGAATTCAGCATAAATAAAGAGTTTCTTGAGGGTTTAGAAAATGGTGGTACCTTCAATATCACCAGTTCTGATGTCCAAATAAATAAGGATGTATCTGCTGAGCTTCTTTCTAATAAAATTCATGAAATTTTTCTAAATGAAAGCACCTTAACTATTAGCCTTAACCAACAGAATGCATTACGAAAACTTATCAGAAATAACGATGGTAACGTATGTATTCGCGAATATGAGTGCAGTAAGCAGCCAGAACCTGTTCCTGTGAAGCATGACCTCTCTGAAACAAGAATCAACTGTAAATATTACAAGTTATAACTAGTCCTAAACTGCATTTATGCACAGCTCTCAGGAAATCCTTCTTTACTTAGTTCAGCGCCGCCAATCTTTGGCGGCGCATCGAAGTAATGTAAATGAATATAAAGTGCATTTATCTTTCATATCTTATGCACATTGTGCGTATTAGAATGCTATATTACTTTTCTTGCAAACACTCTGTTTGCAGCATGCTTGTGAGAGATGCCACCTGAATTACAGTTAAAAACATATTCTGAACAATCTTCAATATACCAATCATGATATAAGGTCAATAATTCACCGGATTTCCAATGCTGGGAATGGGTTTCTTTATCAGGGGAACGTTCTATAAAGGGCTTATCTACGAAACAATGCAGTGCATTAATCCCTCCATTTTCAGTAAAATCTTTGTAATTTGCAAATATATCCTTTTTTATTTCCGGCTTTATATAGTGCAATACTCCGCTTGAAAAAAGAATATCATATTTTCTTTCAAGTCTGAAGTCCAGAATATTAGCAGAGAGAGATATCCGGTGTTGACTGCCCATTTTCCCACTTGCTTACAGCTTGATATGTTATATTAAGTTGTTTTGCCAGTTCCTCTTGTGTTAAATTGCTTTCCTTGCGATACCGAACTATGTTCGCCCCAATATTATTTTTCATAATCACACCTCCAACATGATTATATCTAATATGTAGAAGGTAAAACAATAACTGTGTGCTTTAGTGTAAGATACAACTCAACCTTCAGTTTACATCAATACAACCTTATCCAAACCATTTGCAAGGAATACTTAAAAAGACATCTTTATTGGGTATAAATCCTATCTTTTCATAAAATCCTGCTGCAGTTTCTGTTTGCACCAACCACTCTGAGTCAGGGAAATGTTCTACACATCTTCTCACCAACTCTCTTCCAACACCCTGATTGCGGAACTCCGGCAAAACTGCCAAATCATATATTATAGACCTAAACATCCTGTCACTGAGTACCCTAACGCATCCAATCAATTTATCTTCGGCCCAAGCTGAAATGACTATTGTCGAATTGATAAAAGGTACATTAAAATTCCCCAGCATGGACGGAGTTACAGTTCCATCAGACCACCCTACTGCCATAAATAAATCATGCAACCCTTCACAGGGTATATCTTTTCTCGTAGCGTATACTATCTGCATAAGCCCCCCACAAATAACTATTTATCACTGCGTTTAGAATGGCTTGTCCGTACTTTATAACTAAACCGAAAAACAAGTAATAACTTCGTAAAATTCTCATATTACTCATATCTAGTAGCTTCAGTGGTTCGTTTAAAAAATATAGAAACATCTTAAACTTAAATGACATATAACAGGAAGACCTCTACTAATCACTGTCGCTTAGTTTCTACCTGTTCGTCAATCCACCTGTATACATTACTGATTTCACCTGTATAGTCCTCATTGATCTCAAAGAACACTGCATTATTCTTAATACATCGGGTCTTGAGCTGGTTATGTAACATAATGAAATTATCAAGGTTCATATAATCTCTATCAAACTCTTTTAGCTCTATTACATTCCTATGCTCAATAATACCTGAAGTAAAATGCTTCACTAGATAGTTATTTGAAAAACCTATGTATAAAGCAATAATATGCTTCAAATATTCAGGGCCGAAGTCCCGTATATGTTCTGGCGGCAAATAGCATCCTTCAATAATAATGTTTTGCCCGTTCTCAATATTTGTCATAATAATGCCCTTTACAATTGGCCATAGTTTATCTGTCAGCTCGTCCTCATTATCCGTTGAAGTAAAATCGCAGTATTTATTTCCACGAATCAGCCCCATTTTTATATGGTCTATTGATAAGTAAGGAATCTTATACGTCTCAAGTAATTTTTGAGCCATTGCTGTCTTTCCTGTACAGCTAACCCCACCAATTAAAATAACCATTAATACCTCCTCAAGATGAGTTATTGAAACATATTATTTGAAACCTCTCTTGCGTGCAGTTAATTATTAATTTAGATAAGCTTATAATGTGAACCTTATGGCTTTTTTGCAAGATATATTGTTATTCTATCATACAGTGTTATTTTATTACCATAATTAAGGATTACCTCTCTTATACCCTCATAAAACTTCGACTTGTATGGTTCCTGGAGTGTAATATGGTCTGCATGAGTGCCGATTAATGAGACATATCCATCTGCAGTGTACTCTCTTGTTTTAAGGTACTCTCGACGCTCAAGATTAACAAAACCATACATGTCACGTACATCATAATCCAGCTTGCATTTGTATTCCGTTTCAGGGTGAAAAAACTTATTATATACTTCCTGTATTTTTGAATATAAAGGTTCGTCAGTATACCCACCACCTGGTTGCAAATCAGGTCGCATCATAAACATTGCAAATGTCCCCCCGCTTTTTAGTATCTCATACGCTTTTGAATATCCGATTTTCTCCGGTATCCATTGAAATGCGGCGGCAGAGTATACCAAATCAAATCGGTCTTTCCCAAAATCAAAGGTTTCAAAATCGGCATTAACAATCTGAAAATTCTTGTATGAACTAAACCTATTTGCCATAAATTTCGTTAAGTTTTCACCCAGCTCTATAGCTAGATACGAGCAACCAATCTTTAAAATCGGTTCGGTGGCCTGTCCTGTCCCCGGGCCTACTTCAAGAACAGCTTTATCAGTACCGAGCTTTGCGTATTCAATTAGGTCATTAAATAGTTCATCGCAATAACGAGGTCTCCATTCATCAAATTGTTCTGGTATCTTGTCAAAAACTTTCCTAAAGTCCATGATATCTCCTCACAATAAAATATTTACAGGTCAACATAATTAATAATAATGTAGTATTTAATTTAATACACTGCATAATGAGAAGCCTTCACCGTTCAATTAAAAACCGCAATTCATGTTTGATTGGATTTGCGGCATATATCTATACCTGTTATTGAATTACCTTTAGCATTCACTAGGAAACACATTTCGCTGTTAATAAGATTTTACACGTTTATCCATTAAACATTATAACTGGAATATGCTAGAAAATCAATTGATGCTGACTGTTTGCTGCCTATGTCAATCTCTATTTGCCCGCATTCCTGTTATATTGCGTTTGTAATTTCCCAATGTCTAGCGACACATACCTGATATCCTGTCTGTCTCAGGCAGCTGTACTTTGACAAAAGCATAAAAAAAGCAGTACACTAAATAAATACAGAGTTGTAGCTTGAATGGAGTCCTATCGGCTGCACTGCCAGCGGAACGCTGGAATTGACAGCTCGGGTAAACGTACTCAGTTTCTGCAATTAGAATGGCCTCCAGTTACAAAGTAGACATAACTGAACGCCAGCCCAATATCATGCCGGTTGGTTGCAGTAAGCTATTATATGGCAATAATAAAGATTCAGGAGAGAGTTAATCAATGCTAGCATATGCAAAAAAAGTTTACTATCGGGCGTTTCATTGTGTGTTTGATATCGGAGCACGCTGCCTACCATGGCGCAGACCTGCTGTTACTGAGGGCGCTGGCTCCCTGGCTAAGGTTGCCGACCTCTTTAAAAAGGAAGGTGTAAGAAAGGTAATGCTTGTTACCGGCGAAACCGTAGGCCGCACTATTGCACCGTTTGCAAAGGAAGCTCTCGATGTGGCGGGAATTTCTTACCAGCATTACACAGGTGTTATGGCTAATCCTACTATAGCAATTGTAAACGAAATTCAGAAGCAATATCTCGATACTGGCTGTGAAGGCTTCCTGGCAATTGGTGGTGGTTCACCAATAGATGCAGCAAAGGGCGCTGCAGCACGTGTGGTTCACCCTGATAGAGAAGTTGGAGAGATGGCAGGCCTGCTTAAGGTAATGAAGAAGCTTCCTCCCTTTGTGGCAGTTCCAACAACTGCAGGCTCAGGCTCCGAGACCACCATCGCTGCTGTAATCACCGACCAGAAACCCCACCACAAGTATGCAATCATGGATATTTGCCTTATTCCCAAATATGCAATTCTAGATCCCGAAACTACCCGAAAGCTTCCTCCCCAGACTACAGCAGAAACAGGTATGGATGCTTTGACCCATGCGCTGGAAGCTTATTTATGCTGGAAATACAACACCAGGGAGACCCTCCGTGATGCAGAGGAAGCAACGGTTGCAATCTTCAAGTATCTTGAAAGAGCCTACAGAGACGGCAATGATATGGAGGCACGTCAGGAAATGCTGACGGCATCCTATAAGGCAGGCTTTGCATTTACCCGTGCAGGCGTCGGAAATGTTCATGCAATCGCACACACTCTCGGCGGTCTTTACAACACTCCCCATGGTCTTGCAAACGCTGTTATTCTGCCAATAGTTCTCGAGGACTATGGTCCTGCTGTGTATGACAAGCTGGCTCGCATGGCAGAACTCACCGGAGTTAATATCCATGGTACAAACGAGGAGAAAGCCAAGGCCTTTATTGATGAAATCTATGCAATGAACGAGCGTATGGGTATCCCCACAGGCTTCGATCACATTAGGGAAGAGGATATTCCCCGAATGGTCGAGTGGGCACTGGCTGAAGCCAACCCGTTATACCCAGTACCTGTAATATATACAAGAAAGCGCTGCACCGAGGTTATCCATCGTATTATCGACAGAGCCTGTTAATAAGATTGTACCAAACATATTTAATCTGAAAGACAAATCAAACTACAATAATATCCTTTTCTCCGCCCGTAATAAGCTGTCCACCCTGGGGGGTAACAATATATGTATCCTCTCCACCCACCATACCCACACCGGCTATACCCTTCTTGGGTTCAAGTGCTATTACCATATTTTCCTCAAGGGGGCTGTTAAAACCGGTGGCAATTACAGGCAGCTCGTCCACATGCAGACCGATTCCATGGCCCAGGAACTTAGCCCTTCTGGAGCCGAAGCCCATGAAGTTTTCAAGAGTCTTCTCATCAAGCTCAGACATTATTGTTTCATATATTTGTGCCGGTATAGCTCCCGGCTTCAGCATGGCAGCCGTTCTCTTCAGAATATCAATACAAATTCTGTGAGCTTTATCAGCTTCCTCAGAAGGCTTTTCACCAAACATGTAAACCTGAGTCCTGTCGGTATGGTAGCCATTTACACCAAATCCTGTATCAACAAAAACCAGATCACCTTTTTTAAGATATCTCTCTCTGCTCCCGTAAGTAGGGAAAACCGCACTCATCCCCAGCATTCCTCCCGGACTATCAAAGCTTGAAGGGTATAAAGAGTTTTCTCCAAAGCAAAATTGACCAACAATAATATCAGTCTGAAATTTAGCAAAGCGGGAATACCCATGGTGACCCATTTTTAACATCCGTTCATATATTTCAGCACAAAAATCAAGTTCACTCATTCCCTCCCTCATCAAGGAAGGTACTATTTCATCTAGAAGCTTCTGGTGCAGCTTTCCCGCTTCCTTTAGCCAATGGAGCTCATATGGACTTTTTAAAGCTCTTACACCCGAAATAATATTATCCATACTGAATAATTGCTTTATAGAAAAGTATTTTTTTAGTCTTTCAAGTATACCAACAGTAATAATTTCAGTCTCAAAGAGAGTATTTCCAAACTCCGAGCCTACTTGGTCTGCCGCATCTCTGTATGATTCCATCGGATAAATACATTCAAGGGGTGATTCTATTTTAGCTCTTTCATAGCTTTTTCTTACAAAATAAAATACTTCCCCGTTTCTTTTAATTATAAGAATTCCATCCTGCATTGTGCCTGTGAAATAATATTGATTTACACGATTAAGTATCACAGCAGTATCCCACTCGGAGTTTATACCACCTATTGACTTGATAAGGTTATGTATTCTTTGCTCTAATTCGCTCCTTGTAACTCGTATATCCATTGTCCACACTCCTACCATGCTTCTATTTCTGAAAAAAATGTAAGTTTTTCTATTATATAAAACAACCGGCTATCGCCTTAGCCGGTTGTTTTCATTATTTACAATAGTACCATAAATACATAGTGCAGGCAAAGTATATTGTATTACCATTCCCCTTGAATTTCATCGTCCTTGTGGTCAAGATAAAATTTCCCGGAATCGAAATAATTACTGCTAACCCCAAAAGTGCAATCAACATTAATCCATTCCTTCGAATCAGAGTCATAAAACTGATTCCAGGCGTGATCCCCCCAAGATAAGCCGCTGTATCCCAGCCCGGTCACGAGTCGTACCTTAATTCCATTTACCCTGCACATGGATATAAATAAACTGGAGTAATCAAAGCATATTCCCATCCTTGTTTGGTAACATACTATGGAACCGGATTTTGTAGCTCTGGTATCCTTTGCTATAATCCTCGCCTTTTCGTAATCATATTCAATATTCCTTGTAATCCATTTATAGATCCTTTTACTTCTATCATAATCCGACTTTACTCCCTCGGTAAGCTCAAGTGCCAGTTTATCTATATCAGCATTTGATTTGACAGCATCATCGAGGGTCATTCCGTTAAAGTACTGAATTACCTTAATATTGTAATTTCCCAGTGCATCCTTAATGTCCTTGGCGACTTTATTCCTTTGCTTGTTTACAGCTTCCTGCTTATTAAATTGATCATTAATTATAACTGGAATTTTTTTTGCAATATCAGCTTCAACTACAGGCTTAAGAGCCGTGTCATAAACAGTATTCAGCAGCCTTGATTCATCTATGTATTTTGATAGTCCGGGTACAGTAAAATAGTAGGAAAAAAAATAAAAAATAAAGCTCATTAATATTAATGTGACTAATGCTCTAGGTATACTACAGAGAAACGAAATAAATCTTTTAGTGACATGTCCAAAGGAATTCATGGCTTTGTAAATGCGGTGGGCTATACCATCAAAAACATAGGTATACAGGGGATAGGTTATAAGTCTCAATAGAAGTACTACAATTATCAATATAATAAATGCCGCACACAGATATGTATAAATATTATTTGCGGCCAAGCTGCTCTTCACGTTTGAAGGTAATATATCGTATATGAATTTAAAAACGAAATTGCCTTTATCAAAAAGTATAGCCTTTGTTAAAAAAAGCGCTATCAGTAAGGCTGTAATAAACTCTAAATTATTTACAATTGAGTAAAAACCGTTAACGATCCGTTCCCGATTGAAGGGCGTAAAGAAAGATGATATCAGAATCACTAATACCGGTATAATAAGTATAATGCTGACAGGGTTAAAATTCATACTTATCAATATAATCACCTTTTGAAGAATATAAATTATCGCAATATAGGTATTATAGCACAGTTGCTAAACTTAATTAAAATTTCCCCTGGAAGAATTAAAGTAGAGTGTTTTTTTTTGAAGCTAAATTTTGTGATTGTTGCAATTCCTCCCGAAAATCATCATAATGTTAAAAACCGGTATTTATTCCTTCACGATATTTTCTATATATTACACCGTTTTTTAGGAAAGTAGAGGATGTATAAAAAAGACGTTATCATTTTTTTCTCTTGCAATTTATTCTAAAAAATTGTTTAATAATATATAAATCGTCTATGTAAGTATTTTTCAGGGGATATTGTAACCTACTTACAAATTAATCTCCCTTTGAAACTGCTTTTAAATTTTTTACGAGGTGAATTATGAGTCATTTAAGTGATATTTTCGGATCAAATGTTTTTAACGATTCTGTAATGCGTGAAAGACTACCAAAAGCTACATATAAAGCATTGAAAAAGACAATCGATGAGGGCTTACCCCTTACACTTGAAATCGCCGAGGTGGTATCCAGCTGTATGAAGGACTGGGCCATAGAAAAGGGTGCAACCCATTACACTCATTGGTTTCAGCCAATGACCGGCATTACTGCTGAAAAGCATGATTCCTTTATTAATCCTACTGAAGACGGAAGTGTAATATTAGAGTTTTCAGGAAAAGAGCTGATAAAGGGCGAAGCCGATGGTTCCTCTTTCCCATCGGGAGGTTTACGTGTCACCTTTGAAGCCAGAGGTTATACTGCTTGGGATTGTACTTCCCCTGCCTTTATCAAAAATAATACACTATGTATTCCAACCGCTTTCTGTTCCTATACAGGTGAAACCCTTGACAAGAAAACTCCATTGTTAAGATCAATGGAATGTCTGTCAAAAAATGCAGTCAGAGTTCTGCGCCTGTTTGGAAATAATAATGTGTCTAAGGTTATCCCCACTGTCGGAGCTGAGCAGGAATACTTCCTTATTGATAAAAAAATGTACGATAAGCGTAAGGATTTGATATTTACAGGTCGTACTCTTTTTGGTGCCAAAGCTCCAAAAGGTCAGGAAATGGAAGATCATTATTACGGAAGCATCAAGGAACGTGTTTTCGCATTTATGAAGGATCTCGATGAAGAGCTGTGGAAGCTGGGTATTTCGGCTAAGACTGAGCATAACGAGGTTGCTCCGGCACAGCATGAGCTTGCACCTATTTTCACAACGGCAAATATTGCCACTGACCATAATCAGCTTACTATGGAGCTTATGAAGTCTGTTGCCTTAAGACATGGTCTTGTTTGTCTGCTGCATGAAAAGCCCTTTGCCGGTGTAAATGGTTCAGGTAAGCATAACAACTGGTCCTTAACAACTGATGATGGTCAGAATTTGCTGGATCCGGGTAAAACACCCCATGAAAACGCACAGTTTTTATTATTTCTGTGTTCCGTGATTAAGGCGGTGGATGAGTACGCAAACTTACTTAGACTTGCCGCGGGCAACCCCGGAAACGACCATAGATTAGGAGCAAACGAGGCACCTCCTGCAATTATATCCATCTTCCTTGGAGATGAACTCACAAAGATTCTTGAGCAATTGGTATCTGGCGAGGATATATGTAAAAATGAAGCCTGTAAGATAACAGTTGGAGTATCTACCCTCCCTGCTCTGCCAAAGGATACCACAGACAGAAACAGAACCTCACCCTTTGCCTTTACCGGAAACAAGTTTGAGTTCAGAATGGTGGGTTCTTCAGCCTCCATTGCCTCATCAAACTTTTTCCTTAATACAATAGTTGCCGAGGTTCTGGAAGCCTTTGCAGAAAGACTGGATAAGGCTGATAATTTTGAAGCTGAGGTTACAGATATTATTAGGGAAGTAGTCAAGGAAAATGGACGGGTTATTTTCAATGGGAATGGCTATTCTGATGAATGGGTGGCTGAGGCAGAAAAAAGAGGGCTTCCAAATATTAAAAGCTATGTGGAAGCAATCAAATGCCTGTTGGATGAAAAAAACATTTCAGTTATGGAAAAGCATAAGGTGTTCAGCAGAACCGAAATGCATTCCAGATATGAAATATCACTGGAAAAATACATTAAGACAATTAATATAGAATCACTTACAATGCTTGAAATGGCAAAAAGACAGATACTTCCTACAGTCATTAACTTTGGCGCCCAGGTTGCCAACTCTATTAACCTGATTAAGAGCTGCGGAGTGGATGCCGATATAAGCGCCAATGTAGAGCTGCTTAAGGAGGTCACTACCCTGACAACTCAGTTGAAAAAGGAAATCAACTGTCTCGAGGATAAGATCAACAAAGCACATGAAGCGTTTCAGGACACCTATGCACAAGCTATGTTTTACAGGACTGAGGTATTTGCCCAGATGGCTAATGTGAGATGTGTTGCGGATAAGCTCGAATGCATTGTGGATGCAAAGCTGTGGCCATTCCCGACTTACGCTGATATTTTGTTTAATATATAAAACTATAAAAGACTGTTACAGTGCCGAACAAACACTGTAACAGTCTTTTTTTACTGTTTATCACATATGTTATGCTTATTGGAAATCATACCCCATATCCAGAGCCTTCATTTCTTCTGGAATCATGTAGTGCTTCTTTGCAGGTAAAACCTTTCTCAACGCAGCTTCAAAGCTCTCCTTTGATACTATTCCGGTTTTTGCAAGCAGCTTGCCCAAAATAATAATATTAGCATAAGTAAGATTGCCCATATCTGAAGCAATCTGTGTTGCCGGAACACCGGCAAATTCAATGTCAGTTCTCTTGGGCTTTGCTTCAACCAGTGAGCTGTCTGATATAATAATGCCATCTGGCTCAACTATCTTCTCAAACTTTTCAAGGGATGGACCGTTCATTACTACAAGACAATTAACTGTGTCAAGTATTGGTGAACCAACCGGTTCATCTGATATAACAACCGCACAGTTTGCGGTTCCGCCTCTCATTTCAGGGCCATAGGAAGGGAGCCAGGATACATATTTTCCTTCAAGCATGCCTGCATATGCAATCAATCTTCCGGCTGACAGTATACCTTGACCTCCAAAACCTGCAATAATTAATTCTAACTGTTTCATGCTTACACCTCCAAATCCTTTCCTTTGAAGTTACCCAAAGGATAGAAAGGCATCATATTCTGCTCCAGCCATCTCAAGGATTCGACAGGATTTATTCCCCAGTTGGTAGGACAGGTTGACAGTACTTCTACTATTGAAAAGCCCTTCTTTGCCTTTTGTACCTGAAAGGCTTTCATAATGGCAGCCTTGGTTTTCTTTATATTCTTTACATCATTTACGGCCGTTCTTTCTACAAAAACAGAGCCTTCGAGGGTTGAAAGCATTTCACAGACCTTTACAGGGTAACCGTGAATCTCGGGCTTTCTTCCGAAAGGAGAAGTGGTTGTAACCTGATTTAATAATGTTGTAGGTGCCATCTGTCCGGAAGTCATACCGTAAATAGCATTATTAACAAATATTGTAGTGATATTCTCTCCTCTTGTAGCTGCATGAACAATTTCTGCTGTTCCTATGGCAGCAAGGTCTCCGTCTCCCTGATAAGTAAATACGAAGTTGTCTGGATGAACTCTCTTTATTCCAGTTGCAACTGCAGGAGCCCTACCGTGAGCAGCCTGTACAAAGTCACAATTAAAATATTCATAATTATTGTAAGCACAGCCAACAGGTGATACACCTATTGTGGTACCTTCTATATCAAGCTCATCAATAACCTCAGCTATTAATCTGTGAACTATTCCGTGGGTACACCCGGGACAATAGTGCATGGACAAGTCCTTTAAAGCATGTGGTTTTTTAAAAACTGTTGCCATTCTAACCTCCATTCCGCTGCTTTGTTATACAGCGATACCTATAGAATTAAAACCTTCCTGAGATTTTTACTTTAATATTTCCTTTATTTTGTTTACTATTTCTTTTTGACTTGGGACCATACCGCCCATACGTCCGTAGAAATGCACCGGTCTCTTGCCATTTACTGCAAGACGGACATCTTCAACCATTTGCCCTGCACTAAGTTCTACGCTCAGAAAGGCCTTAGGTGTTTCTGCATATTGTTCAAAAGCCTCAGTTGGGAATGGCCATAAAGATATTGGGCGAATAAGACCTACCTTTATACCCTCTTTTTCAGCTGATTTAATAACGTTTTTTATAATACGTGCAATTGTACCATACGCTGTTACAATAATATCCGCACCTTCACAGTTGTAGGTTTCTACACGCACTTCATTTTGCTCTATTTGTCTATATTTAGCTTGAAGCTTCAAATTGTGCTTTTCAAGAACCTCGGGATTTATGTAGATAGAGGTAACATCATTGCACTCTCTCTGCATCTTTGTACCGGTGGTAGCCCAGTTCTTATCAGCCATGTATATTTCTTCTTTGTCCTTGAATTCCACAGCTTCCATCATCTGACCCAGCATTCCGTCACCCATGATCATGGTACAGATTCTATATTTATCAGATATATTGAAGGCATCTACAGTTAATTCATACAGTTCCTGAACACTTGAGGGAGCGAGGACAACCATCTTGTAATCTCCATGTCCTCCACCCTTAACAGCCTGAAAGTAATCACACTGTGCAGGGAGAATTCCGCCCAAACCGGGGCCGCAGCGTACGATATTGACCAAAACACATGGAAGCTCCGCACCGGCAATATAAGAGAGACCCTCCTGCTTCAAGCTTATTCCGGGGCTCGATGAGGATGTTAATACACGGGCACCTGCCGCAGCGGCACCATATACC
>JAEZIV010000279.1 GCA_023436515.1 Bacillota bacterium | reverse complement strand
ATCCATTACCACCCTGTTGGATATTGGATAAGTAACGCTTAAGTGAGGGGCCTTAAGTTCATCTGCGAAATCCCTTTCAAAGGCACTTCCCAGAATGAAGGCTGGACTAAAGGAATTAAAATATTTGTTTCCGTTATTGCTGGGCCAGGTATCCCTGAAATGCCTTTTTACACTTGAGGTATCAGTGTCAAATACCACCTTTGGAGTAAAGCCTGAAGCAAAGCTTGTAAACCTTTTGCTCACTTCCTCCTTTTGCTCCTCAGTCAAAATATCAGTGATGACCACCAGTTCAGGCAGCCACCCAAGATCATCACTTAAGAATCTGGTCAATGCCTGAGCATAAGATGCGTCCCCAACGATAATTGCGTACCTTTGCAAGTCCAGGTCATTATATACATCAGCAATTCGCTCAATATAGCTGAAATATCTGGCTCTATGCTTTTTTATTACTTTGTCTGTGAAGGCCCTGTCAACTCCAAGCTGACCGGAAATGCTTCTAATAAATTCCTCTGTTCCATGGGGTCCAATAGGCAGGGGAACTGATATATACGGAACACCATGAACCTCTTCGAACACCCTTGCAGGTTCAATCCCTGCTGTATCGGACACTACAATATTTAGAACTGCACTTCCGGCATTTTTTAGATTATCCAGAGTCTCACCCTCTCCGAAGAAGGTATTTACCTTATATCCCAGGTCCTCTAAGAGATGCTTTAGGTTTTTCAGATTTCCCTTCCAAAACACATCCTGTACCGGCACTATCCCCCATAGGTTTAAGAGCTTATCATTTTTAACCTCATTCTTAACCGTAAACTCTCTGAACAAAGTACTAAGGACAATATCATAGCCCTTAAAGGAGTTGCCGTGGAAGCCTCCTGTATCAGCAGCCAGAAGTGCCGCATCACCATTCTTGAATCTTTTTGCAACACCCTTTATATCATCACCGATCATTTCCACCATACATCCCGACACTATGAAATAAAGATCCCCGTCCATTATTTTCAAAGTATTTTCAACCTGCTCGTATAGCCTCTCTTCTCCTCCAAAAACTATCTCATTTTCATACACGTTAGAGCTTGAGAGAGCCTGCCCTGAACAATAGCCGCTGCCGAGATAGCCCGAGGCGTAGTTCAAAGCATTTGAAATGTTTCCTCCGCAGCCTGCAGCTGCGTGCAGTATTGGTATGGTCCTTGGTAAATTTTCAAGGGTTCCTATTGCTCCGCCAAGTGCACACAAGTACCTTGGTCTGTCTATAAACTTACTCATAACATTACCTCCTGATATGTGAAAAATAATTAATGGTTATCAACTAAAGTTCTCAAGCCTTAAAGGATATTGCCCGAACTTTCTTGCCGAGTCTCTCAATGCATGTATATTTTCAGGCGGTGTAGGTATCGGCAAACCACAGCCCAGTGCCAGGATATATCCCTTTGGACTGTCGTATGCTTTCCTCAGACACTCCTTAACATTCTCTTCAACATCCGAGGGTTTACCCAGGTACATTGTCTCGGTGGGCTTTACATTCCCAACCAGTACCACCCTGTCACCTACAGAGTGCTTTGCCTCTTCCAAATCCACCCGATTGTCGAGACTTAACAAGCCTGCTCCGGCATCAGCCATATCCTCCCATATTTTTTTGGTGTTTCCGCAAATATGCAGTGAGGGAGCCGGCTTCCCAAGGTCCTTGATTGTTTGGATAAGCTCGCTTAAATAAGGAAATGCGAACTCCTTAAACTGCTTTTTGCTTATCATACTGCCTGATGCACTTGGTTCAGCAATGCTAATACTTACGTCCAGCTTTGCCGCCTCCCTGACAAAGGCAATAGTGCTGTCTACAGCAAGCCTTAAGAGTCTGTGGGCAAATTCAGGATTTCTGTACAGATCCTTCATAAACTTTTCTGCTCCTCTGAGATTTCCTGCTGTAGTAAAAGGTCCGGGAACAGATACCGATATGGGTATTTCCTTCCCCAGTTCCTCTACAAGCCTTTCTGCTGCCTGAAGGATGATGGAAAATCGCCCTCCCTTTACCGGGTCCGGCACAGTCAGCCTGTCAATATCCTGAAACTCCTTTACGGCATATTCTGAAACAAATGGAGCTCCATTATATGGGTATTGCTGCCTGCTGCCTATGGCCTCTGCAATTCCTCCAAGGCCGGGTCCAACTCCGGCGCCTTCAGTTTCATAGGTTTTAAATGCAGCCAGTTGAGCTTCAACAGCTTTATCAGCCGACAAATGCAGGTCTGACACTTTTACCCCGATAAGTCTCGAGGAATGATCACCTATAAATAAGTTGCAGGGTATTCTGTCATAGGGCTTCCCGGCAATAAAAGCTGCATTTCTTTCTTTTGCAGTCATTTGATCCTTTTTAATTAATACATTACTCACATGTAATCCCACCTTTACCCGGTAAAATTTAAATTAATTGTTGCTAAAATGAACTTAATTTAAATAAGCAAAAAGCCACAACTCTTTTTGAGTTATGGCCTCTAGTTATCTAGTCAGTCAATTTATAAAAGCTATTATATTGTAAAATTTTTATCCCACTAATCGCCTTACAAGTCTTACAGCATCAGCAGCATTAACCGAGTAGCCATCTGCTCCGATTTTATCAGCAAAGCTCTGGGATATAGGTCCACCGCCTATAATGACTTTAAAATCTTCTCGGATATTCTCTTTGTTCAGAATTTTTATTACCTCAGACATTCCATCCATTGTTGTTGTCATCAAGGTTGATAAAGCAATAACCTTTGCTCCATTTTCCCTGGCTTTGTCTACAAATCTTTGGGGTGGTACGTCACGTCCGATATCAATAACCTCAAAGCCAGAGCTTTCAAGCATGATTTTAACAAGGTTTTTTCCAATGTCATGTGTATCCCCTTCAACAACACCAATAACAACCTTACTCTTTTCCTCCTGTTCACTGGCCTTAATATGGGGCTTAAGCACTTCAAGACCGGCATACATGGCATCTGAGCACATTAAAAGCTCAGGTATAAAATACTCTTCGTCCTCAAAAAGCTTACCGGCTCTTTCCATACCGTCTGCCAGTCCCTTATCTATGGACTCATATGCATCAATTTCAGATAAAACTGCCTGTTTTGAAAGCTCAACAGCCTCTTCCTCATCCATTTCCACTACCGAATCAGACAGCTTTTTAAACATTTCCTCAGCGTTTAAAGACATAATATCTCCCCTCTACGCGCATAGCGCGTACATATATAGTAATGAAAAGACACATAGTGGCTTTTCGATGCGTGAAATGCTCGATGATAAGCTAAAAGTATGTTTCACGCTTTTCCCTTCTACGCGCGTAGCGCGTACACAATTAGTAATGAAAAGACACATAGTGGCTTTTCGATGCGTGAAATAC
>JAEZIV010000257.1 GCA_023436515.1 Bacillota bacterium | reverse complement strand
GCTTAAATCACCTAACCTCATATAACAGCCTGCTAGGTTGTAATGACCGTTAAAATCAAGATCATTCATCGCTATGTAGGCTTTGTATACTTTAACAGCCTGATCATAGCTTTTAAGACTCATCAATAGCTTACCAAGCTCGGAATAGGCCTCAGAATTTTCGGGAGCCAAACGAATGCATTTTCTAAAGCATTCTTCGGCCTCGTCATTCTTATCCAGCTCAATGAATAGCTTGCCCAGGAGCAGTGAAATGACATAATTGCTGCTATCCTTATCCAAAATATCTTCATAATATTTTACTGCTTCCAGCTTATTACCTTTCTCGGTAAATATTCTTCCAATACCTTCTTTTGCTATGTTAAACTCCGGGTTAAGCTGAAGTGCCTTTTCAAAGTTTTCTAATGCAAAATCAAGCTTACCAAGGTTGAGATAGGTAACTCCTATATTGTAATATACTAGATACTGCTTGAATTTTATATTTGATATAATTTCGGAGCTTCCGGCACTTTGAGGTTTCTTCTTCAAATTTTCGATTAACTGCTGGTTCAGCTCCAATACCTTTCTGTAATAGGTTTGAGCTTCACTGTACCTCCCCTTGTGAAAGGATAGGTTTGCATAATTGAAATAAAGATTTGAGGATGGTCCGATAACGTCAATAAGATTGTCATAGATGTCAAAGGCATCGTCATAATCACCCTCATTGTAGAGCTGTTCAGCCTGTACAAGCTTCCTTCTAATGCTTTTGAGCAGCTCCTCCTTCATATAACCAAGCTCTGAGACGGTATCATTTACAAAGCTTTCATTTACTATGACCTTCATAACCTCAGCAGTGTTTTCATACTTTTCAGCATTATTGCTGCTTATTGTTATAAAGCCGTCAAAGCTTCCCTTTTCCTTAACCTTCTTTATCATTGAACGAAAGTCATATGTTAAAAAGCCACAAGGGATTACTATTCCGCATACAAGATAGAATACTTCCACCAAGTTACTTGTATTTACTCCATTTATAAGAGCGAGTAAAACAATAGTCAGTGCGGAAAGCTGAAGTGAAAAGGAAAATAGGGTTATAATACTTTTTGTTTTTACCAGTCTGTAGAAAATGTAAGCTATCAGAATTATTAAGATGACCATATTGAAGGCCGTTAACAAAAACATAAAAATGCACCCCCACGTATATTCCGAAGGCTTAATCCATTTGATTACCTCATTTGCAGATTAAGCCTTCACCAATTCTTTTGCAATCAATCTAAATTGTTCTTTGTAAATTATATTTAGAAGATGAGCAAATTATTATTTCAGGGAAATACGCATGGAATTTACTGTTGTTTTGCACTCTGTCTATCCTTTTCATTCATTTGCATTTCCATCCACTGCTGCTTGGAAATAAGGACCTGGCGAGGCTTACTGCCCTCAAAGCGCCCTACAATATTTCTTGCTTCCATTTGATCTATTATTCTGGCAGCTCTTGAGTAGCCTACCTTGAATTTTCTCTGCACCAGGGAAACAGAAGCCATACCGGCATCAACCACCATATCTATGGCCTGATTGAGCAGCTCATCATTATCTCCTGAACTTTCATCGTTTCCGGTACTATGATCATTTATTTTTTCTATTATGTTCTCATCATAATTTGAGTAACCTTGGGTCTTTATGTACTCCACAACCTTTTCAACCTCGCTGTCAGAAACAAAGGACCCCTTTACTCGAAGAGGTTTTGGTTCACCAACCGGGTAAAACAGCATATCTCCTCTGCCAACGAGCTTTTCTGCTCCTCCCATATCAAGAATTGTCCTGGAATCCACCTGGGATGAAACGGCGAAGGAAATTCTAGAAGGTATGTTTGCTTTGATTACACCTGTTATAACATCAACAGATGGTCTTTGTGTGGCGATAACAAGGTGCATGCCGGCTGCTCTTGCCATCTGTGCCAAGCGGCATATTGCGTCCTCCACGTCGTTGGGAGCAACCATCATAAGGTCTGCAAGCTCATCTACTATAATAACTATTTGAGGCAATATTCCCTGTTCATTATTGGCCTTTAGCATGGAATTATAGCCCTTTAAATCCCTTACACCCTTGTCGGCAAAAAGCTTGTATCGGTTTACCATTTCCTGAACGGCCCAGTTTAATGCACCTGCCGCCTTTTTCGGGTCTGTAACCACAGGTATAAGAAGGTGGGGAATGCCGTTATAAATACCCAATTCAACCACCTTCGGATCCACCATCAACAGCTTAACCTCTTCCGGTGAAGCCTTGAACAGAATACTCATTATAAGGCTGTTAATGCATACGCTCTTTCCCGAACCTGTTGCGCCTGCAACCAAAAGGTGAGGCATTTTACCTATATCTGCTACAACTGTCTCTCCCGAAATATCTTTTCCTACCGAAAAAGCAAGCTTGGAAGGGTGGTTTGAAAACTCTTTCGATTCCAGTATATCCTTTAAGAATACGGCTGACATTTCCTTGTTTGGAACCTCTATTCCCACAGCGGCCTTTCCTGGAATCGGCGCCTCAATCCTGACACCGGCTGCCGCAAGATTTAGGGCTATGTCGTCTGACAGATTTACTATTTTACTTACCTTTACACCGGGGCTTGGCTGTATTTCGTACCTTGTGACAGCCGGTCCACGGCTGATATTTATAACTCTTGCTTCAACTCCAAAGGATTTTAGTGTATCTTCAAGCTTTTTAGCACCCTCAAGGGCACTGTTCTTAAGGGCCTTAACATTCGTTGCATCATCCTTGCTTTCATCCAGCAAATCCAGGGAAGGGTAATTATAAATAAGTGGCTTTTGCTGCTGGGGCTGAGGTATTACCAGCTCGCTGTTTTCGTCTACATTTCCTGTTTTTGCTCTGTTACAAACATCCTGTTCCGGCGTCGCGATATCGTCAAGGGACGAAAAATTGATTTCCTCAACACTGTCAGCCTCTCCTTCGCCTCGAGTCGTGTCTATGGAGGTTTCTATCTGTGGAACAACTCCAAGACCCTTTATATCAGCAACCACAAGTTCCTCTGCAGCATCATTAAAGCCTGTAAGACCGACGGTAAACTGCTCAGTCTCTTGAACAGAGTCATCTGTGCTTAGTGCAGCGGCCACTTCCTCTTCCTGATCCCTGCTCAATTTCTTTGGCTGTTTGCTTGTCCTGTTTTCTCTTTCAATCCTAAAGTTGATTATTTTACGCCTACCTTTTACTTCTCCTTCGGAACTGTCAGATACCTCCTCCAGACTCTCCTGCTCGGCTTCTCTCTCCTTTATTCTTTCGGCTTTTTTAAGCTTCCGGCTTTCGTTTACAGCTTTAAATCTCACGGAAATAAATCTGGAAGCATTTCTTAAAAAAGCAGCCATCGAGACGTTTGTAAGCAATATTATATCTATAACAGAAATAGTTGTTAAAATTATTATGGTTCCCAAAATCTGAAAGGTCATTAAAAGAGGTAAGGTTATTAAGCCTCCAAGCAGACCTCCTCCTCTGACTTCCCCTCCTTGGGTATAAAACTCCTTCATACTTGCAAAGAAGGATCTTCCTGTATAGTCGTCATAGTTGAATTCTGCAACCTGCAGATATGAGGATATTAATACTACAAGTATGCCAAAATATACGACCCTAAGCTTAAATATGTGGGAATCCTTCTTAAAAATCATGGCTACACCATATGTAAGAAGTGTTACAGG
Organism: Bacillota bacterium; assembly: GCA_023436515.1. Taxonomy (GTDB): domain Bacteria; phylum Bacillota; class Clostridia; order Acetivibrionales; family DSM-1351; genus Ruminiclostridium. Next base: position 4,778 of record JAEZIV010000257.1, on the reverse strand, counting down.
AATAAGGAAGGCAGGTACGCCGAAGAAGCCCAATAATATATTTTTAATGCCTTCACCGAATACACCCATGGATTTACTAAAAATAAAGCTCAAAAGTGCCAATACGCCAAAAGCAAATAGAATTAGTCCCAAAATCTCATTTTTATACCTTGAAAAGCCACTTTCAACTCTTCTGTATTTTTTCTTCTTTTGCATTTTTTTGACCTGCATTAGAACACCTCTCATAGTTAATTTATCAACTGCCTTAAGTTTTCACACTGAGAAATTATATCACAATTTCAGCAATTATTCCAACGCCAAGATAATGGATCTGTAAGCCAGTATAAAATCAAAAGGATAATTCTCATTAAGCGCAAAAAAACCAAACCTCAGGTCTGGTTTTTTACTATAATCCTTAAAAATAATAGGTTGCGTTTAGTCTAAATCGTTTTCTGTGTTAAAAAGCTGTTTGAGCAACTCCAGCTGTGATAACAATAAGGTCTCTGACTTTGTTTTGAACAAATGGAGCCTCTTTCTCATTTCCTCATACTCAAAACGAATCTTAATAACTTCCTGGTTTGCATCGTTAATAACCTTCTGGGCCTTTAATTCAGCTTCCTTAACTATATTTTCGGCCTTTTCATAGGCGTTCTTTTTGATTTCCTCACCTGTTTGCTGAGCCACAATAAGGGTATTTTGGAGAGACTCCTCAATGTTTTTATAGTGTTGAATACCTTCATTCAACACGGATATTCTGTCCTTAAGCTCAATGTTTTCCTTTATGTAGAGTTCATAGTCCTGAATTATGCTGTCCAAGACTTCATTAACCTGATCTTCATTGTAACCTCTTAGATTCTTTTTAAACTTGATATTATCAAGATCATTTGGAGTATAGTTCATAATCAGCCAACCTTTCCAAGATAAAATACCTCAAAATAAATATCTTATTCAAATCTTTTTATGGATATATTAATTCTATCCTTTCTGGTGGTTCCCCCAACATTGTCTAGCACAATTCTGCCCTTGCCCCGAATTGATATAACATCTCCCTGGGATACTTGCTTGGCAGGGTTTGTCACCATCTCCCAGTTAACATTTACCCTCTGGGCCTTAAAATATTCCAGAATCTTTGTCCTGGACATACTAAATCCACTTGCAGCTACTGAATCAATCCTCAAGGATGCAACCGTAGTATTGATTAATTTTTCTTTCCTCTCGGGAGGGGTATATTGGTACACGGCTTGAAGCTCACATTCAATCTTTGTATTTCCAATTCTGTCCAAATTATAAGAGATATATTCAGCAATTTTATCTACGAGAAAAACATCGGCATATGTTTCATACACCAGTATATCTCCGATTTTTTCCCGCTTTATTCCAAGTCCCATCAAAGATCCAAGATAGTCTCTGTGGGATAAATTTTTCTCATGTAAGGGAGTTATCCTCAGAATACTTAGCGGAGCATTGCTAAGGGCTTCATCCTCCTCAAGAAAGTCCGAGCTCATTACGGCTAATACTCTCTCTGCTCCTGTATAGCCTCCAACAAAGCAATAAAAGACATCCTCCAACTTGTCCAGAATCTTTTTTGCAATAACTGTCTCATAAGGAGAAAGAAAATCTGAATATACAAAAGAGGAATATCGGCATTGCTCAACTCTATCCAGTAGACGTGAAACCATAACCCTATCCTCAATCTTTGAGACCATCTTTAATAATTCATTTTTATTCATATAATTTTCTGTAGTTTTCAAAATAATAGTTTAACGTTTGCAATATATGGTTTTAGTCATATACCTCAAAGCTGCCTCATAATCAAATTTTCCATCCTAAAAGCTGTAGCCTATTAACACATTGAATATAGCGAAAACAACTCTTCTTACTACATTCAACAATAGAAAGGCCACAATAGGAGAAAAATCTATCATTGAAAACATTGAATTTCTCATTAAGGCTGATCGACTTAGCATGTTTCTTATAGGTGTAAGAACAGGCTCGGTAACAGTAAACAACAAATCAACGGCTTTATTATCCCGTGAAACGGGCAACCAGGTTATAAGTACTCTGGCTATGATAACCCATTCGTAAACTAATAAAATTAACAATATAGCATCTCTGACTGCTGCCATAGAATCCTCCGTATATTAACCGATTTATGTTGAATAAATTATGGATGCTGTATGTATAATATCCTATTTTGCCCAGGGAAATACAGTTTTGTTCTTTAACTCATCCTTTAAGTCTCCACTAACGTCCACATTGTTTGGGGCAATAACGAATATATCACTGGATACCTTTTGTATACTACCATCAAGAGCATATATGGAACCGCTCAGAAAATCGATAATTCTTTGAGCATCAGCCTTCTCAATGCCTTCAAGATTGATCACCACAGGCTTTTTGCTCTTTAAATGATCACAAATATCCTGCGCATCGTCAAAGGTGTCAGGCTGTGACACAACCATTTTAAATTGACTGGATGGATGAATATTTACAACTTTACCCGCTTGCTGCTGTTTTTTAGAATTGTTGAAAAAGTGTGTCTTGATAGGTTCACTTTTTGAATCATCTTTTACATCGGATTCTGGAATATCCATATACTCCTCATCCTCATCAATAGCTTCCCATCCGACGAAATTAAAAACTTTGTTTAAAAGTTTTGACATTTCAAATACCCCCTGCATCTTTAGTAATTAATATATTTTATCACGTGTAAAACTACCTTGGCAAATAATCTCTCTTTCCAAATATGCTTGTACCGATTCTTACTAGGTTTGAACCTTCTTCAATGGCTACTTCATAATCGTTACTCATTCCCATGGAAAGATAATCCATATTAACATTATCTATTCTTTTCCTCTTTATGTCAATATATATATTGTAAAGATTCCTGAATACAGGCCTTATGTCCTGTGGATTCTGAGCATATGGTGCTACTGTCATAAGTCCTCTCAGAGAAATATTTTCCATTTTTGATATCAAGTCAACATAATCGTCTACCTGCTCGGGCTTTATACCGAATTTTGATTCTTCACCAGAAACATTGACCTGTAAAAGAATATCTACCTTTCTGCTATGTCTGGCTGCTCTTGTATTTATCTCCTTTGCCAGCTCTAGACTATCAACAGAGTGAATCATTTCGACCTTGTCGATAATATATTTTACCTTATTGGTCTGCAGGTGTCCGATCAGGTGCCATTTGCAGTCCTCCGGAAGCTTGTCATATTTCTCCATCAGCTCCTGAACTCGATTTTCTCCCATGTCACGAAGGCCATATTCATATACATTATTTATTCGTTCCGTTGCTATGGTTTTAGTAACAGCTATAACTTTAATATCTTCCGGCTTTCTTCCGCTTTTTTCTGCAGCGGTCTTAATGCGCTGGAATACATTATCCAGGTTGCTCTTTATCTCAGAATCAATCAATTGTCTGTCCCTCCTGTATGTTTTTAGGATTTAGGATATATGTATTATAAAGGGCTATGTTATTTTCCCCTTCAGGACTATCAATTATAACAGCATGATCGTTCATTCCCACAATTTTTACCTTTTTAAGTGTTGCCGTATGACCCTTAACAAGTGTTAGTGTTGCGGTTTTATTTTTTAAGTCAATATCTCTAAGTGAGCTATATGGTACCTTAAGACCGGTTGAGCTTGATAGTATTATATCTGCATTTATTCTTCTGAGTCCAACTGTTTCATTAAGTCCGGTATCGAATTTAAAGGCAATTATTCTTTTACCGTCTATTACATCTGAACTGTATATTATTTCTGCATCTATATTAATACCGGTATCATTTATTCTAAGTGTCACTTTCCTATCCAGCATCAAAGGCTTTGTATATTCTTCATCAACAGCTGTTACCAGATAGTTTTCCAGATCCTTAACCAGCTTGGCAATGGGCTTGTCTTTTTTCGCATCTATTATGTTGAAATCTCTGTTTGTCTGCTTTGTGGTTATTTTTTCAAGTTCCTTGGGTGTAGCCTTTCTTATAAAATCAGGGGTGAGCAAATTTTCATATCCGTCTATAGCATAGGATATCAACCCTGAGGCATCAGTGTGAATCTCCTTAATGTTATTATTCAGTTTATTTTGAATTGAAGCCTTTTCACTTTTAAGCTTGTTAATGTATTCGGCAGATTTGCTGCTGTCTCCAAAAATATCCGACTTTCTGTAAACAGCCTTGTCTACCTTCGAAATGCTGTTGTAGCTCTCAACAAGGCTCCCCCGGCTTGAAAGCTGGGCTAGATTCTTTACCTCTTCGATTATTTCCGAGTCGAGCTTTTTTATGTCACTGGAAAAAACAATTATATTTTCCTTCTGAGCGTTTTGAGCCCTAGCTATTTCCATTTCCTTCTTCTTCAACTCTTCATAAACTGAGACCGGTACGTTTTTTACAACAGTAGCAATTCTGTAGTTTGCCGGAACCTTCTCTCCATCCATTGCATCCATCACACAGCTGCCTGTTTCGGGAGAGATAATTAGCTCCTCATTTCTTACGAATACTCCGTCAATATTTTGTATTTCTTCAATCTTACCCAGTTTTAGAATATCTGTTTCTATACCGTTTCCATATATTATATACAAAAGTGACGGAAGATATAAAAGTAAAAATACGGCTAAAAGCAGTGTGCCTATTTTAACACTCTGTTTTCTAAAAATACTCATGACTGGCTTCTCTCCAATTCTGTTTTTCTTTTGCAAGCATCTTCAACTATTTTAACATACCTTGACTGTACAGCTTTTGCAAGGCAATTATATTACCTAGCTTAACATGCTCATAGACCAATCCACCCTGCAT
>JAEZIV010000248.1 GCA_023436515.1 Bacillota bacterium | reverse complement strand
TAAAAAAACATATATATACTACACTGAGAATATAGAGAAAAGCGGCTGGGACAGATACGTGATTGATGAGGGCTTTCACGATATGTCCTTCCTGTTTGACGACGACGGGAGAAAATATCTCATTTATGACAACGGAGATATAAAGATAGTTGAATTAAAGGAGGATTTATCGGGGGTAAAGGAGAATGGTACCAGACAGCTGCTATTCAGTACTCCTACCCAAGACGTCAGACTTCGCTGCGAGGGCTGCAGAGCCTACAAGCTTAACGGATACTATTATTTGTTATTTATAGACTGGCCTAAAGGTGAGCAGGGAATGAGGAGAGTCGTAGGCTACCGTTCAAAGGAGCTGCTGGGTCCATATGAAAGGAGAGAACTCCTATACGATGATATGGGTTATCATTTCATGGGAGTAGCCCAGGGTGCGCTTATTGATACTCCCGAAGGTGAATGGTATACGGTTCTGTTTCAGGATCATGGCGCCGTAGGCAGGATACCATATTTATTGCCGGTAAAATGGGAGAACGGCTGGCCTGTAATAGGTATTGACGGAAAGGTACCGGAAACCTTTGAAGCTCCCTTTGAAAAGTTTGATGCCAAGCCATTGATAGTAAGTGACACCTTTAATCATTCTGAGAACCGGCTGGACATCAGATGGGAGTGGAACCATAATCCTGATAATGACGGCTGGTCCTTTACTGAGAGACCGGGCTTCCTCAGACTTAAAAGCCGTTCATTGGCAAAGGAGCTGTTAACGGCTAGAAATACTCTGACCCAAAGGACCTCGGGACCACAGTGTGCCTTCACCATAGAATTGGACGCTGAAGGGATGAAGGAAGGGGATTACGCAGGCTTGACTGCTTTTCAGGGCCAATACGGGATGATAGGTATAAAAGCTGATGCCAATGGACAAAAGAGAATTGTCCTGTCAAAGAGGGGGATAGATGGAGCCCAGATAGAGGAAGCCTCCACATGCCTTCCCACTGATAGAATTCATCTGAAAGTAGCGTTTGATTTCAATTACGGTAAGGATTTAGCTACCTTCAGCTTCTCCCGGGACGGCAATGATTGGGAAGTAATAGGCAGTGACCTTCAAATGAAGTATACTCTTGAGCTTTTTATAGGATACAGGATTGGTATATTCTATTACTCCGAGAAAAATCTCGGAGGATGTGCCGATTTCAGAAACTTCACGTATTTGCCAAATTAAAAAAAATATAGAAATAAGTGCCTGATAAGGTTATTCTGTTAAACAGAAATTTTATCAGGCTTTTATTTTTTGCTAGAATAATTTATAATATATAATAAATTATGTTAATTTTTAAGAATATCTGGATTTCACCTATGAGGTAAACATGAAACCATTTTTTTCATATAAATTTTTGAATAACTATTCCATAACACAGAAGATGATATTTATTTTTATAGGCTGTGTAATAATTCCTCTGTTGATCCAGAATATGTTTTACTTCAGCGCTACTGAACAGAATATTCAGGAAGAAATGGTTCAGAGACTTAAGCTTTCACTAAGCGAAAAAACCAATAAGGTTAACGGCTGTATTTCGGGAACCGTCTCTCTATCTCTGCGTTACAATACAAATGAAGCAATATACAATTTTTTAGATAAATCCTACAATGACAGGGTGGATTATGTTGCAAGCTACCTAGAATCCATCAGAAATATGCTCCTGACTGATGTAGCATATAATGCACAGGTGTATCAGATAATGCTTTTTTCCGACAATCCTTCCCTACTTAGCGGTGCATTGGTAAAGTACATTAAGCCCAGTGAATTTTACACCCTTGGGGAGAAAGTGCTGGATTACAGGGTTGACTCGTTAACAAACTCCCAAAATGGACCTAAAATGAGGATCGCACTGGTTCCGGCAGCTTCTACAGATTATACAGACAGGTATTTAAGTATCGTGAGACCGCTTAAGTATTATCCCCAGTATTCGAAGTACGAGAAATTTGTAAAAATTGATATAAAGCTGGGGTACATATCAAACATGCTCAGGGACAGTGATTTATTTGACAACATAGTACTTGTGGATGCAGATAACAGGATACTGGCATCGGCGAATTCCTTTAATGAAACGGGAACCTTTGATGTTTTCTCAGAAAAAGATTTGAAAGAGAGTATTGTTGTTCTTAAACAGCCTCTTAATGAGGCGCCGTTATCCCTCTATGCCTTCTATGATACGGGAATAATATCAAAAGAATTCAATTATATGCGAGTTAAGACTATTTTAATTGCCCTTGGCAGTATGCTGCTGTCCTTTTTCTTCATCATTATCCTAGCAGGAAATATAACAAATAGAACCAAGCTTGTTGTCAATCTGTCAAAAAATATAGCAAAGGGCAATTTTACGCAGATAAATGAAGATAAAATCGGAAAGGATGAAATCGGTGTTCTGGCAGAAAGCATAAATATGATGAGCACACAGCTTCAGGAGCTGATAAATAACGAATACAAATCACGAATAAATAAAGCCCAGCTGGAGCGGGAAACTGCCCAGGCCAAGCTCCTTGCCCTGCAAAGCCAGGTAAACCCGCATTTTATGTTCAATACTCTTGAGAGTATCCGCTTGAAAGCAGTCGTAAAGAACGAGACAGAAACGGCTAAAATAATTATGTATTTGTCAAAAATGTTCCGACACCTCATAAATTGGGACGATGATGTAATACCCTTGGACGAGGATATAAGGTTTCTGAAGGAATTTCTATATATCCAAAAGTACAGGTTTGGAGATGAATTTGAGTACGAGGTTATAGTTGATGAGGCTGCTGAAAGCTGCCTGTTACCAAAACTGATTATTCAGCCTCTGGTGGAAAATGCCTGTGTTCACGGAGTAGAATCAATTTCACATAACCGCAAGGTTGAAATATATGTCACTGTGTTAAATGAAAAATTGATTATTTGTGTACTTGATAATGGAATAGGTATAGAAGAACCACGATTAAAAGAGCTCAGAGAAATGCTAAGTGGTGGAAAAAAGCTCTCTCATAGTGTTGGACTATACAATGTCTATCAGCGGCTTTCTCTATATTACGGACAAGATTTCAGTATGGAAATACACAGCAAGGAGAATTACGGTACAGATATAGATATTATTATACCTATAAGGTATTATAAGGAGGAATTCTAGTGTATTCAATTTTGTTGGTTGATGACGAAAAAACTATCAGAGAATATTTACCCAAAGCAACTCCTTTTGAGGAAAACGGCTTTACTGTTAAGGATGTGGCAGTTAACGGACAGGAAGCCCTTGAAAAGCTCCCCGCAATAAAACCCGATCTGATTTTGCTGGATGTCAAAATGCCGGTAATGGATGGACTGGAATTTCTGAGAAAGCTGAGAAAGAGTGAGTTCTCAGATACCTTTGTGGTTATGCTCTCGGGTTTCAGTGACTTTGAATACGCCAGAGAAGCCATGAAGTATGGGGTAAGGGATTATTTAACAAAGCCTGTGGACGATGATGAAATAATACCTTTACTTAAGTCTTTAAAGGAAGAGCTGGATGTGGAAACCAGCAAAAAGACCTACAATATTGTAAGAAAGAACATTAGCCTACTGAATAACCTGTATAACGG
>JAEZIV010000238.1 GCA_023436515.1 Bacillota bacterium | reverse complement strand
GCCATATACTCCTTACCGGGCAGTTCAATCCTGAACCTTCCACTGAACACCCCTGCCTGAGTAATGGTCATTTCCCATGTGTCAATGATTTCAACACGGTATTGAGTAGTGTCATCAAAGTAGAAGAACCTCTCACAGGGCCTTGTAAATCCGTAATAAAACAGATAGTAGCCGATTTCTCCAAATGCCATATCAGGCACGGCAGCATTGTCGTCCCAGCTGAAAACACCGCGTTTTAAGCCCAAAGCACCCGTTGTTTCACATAGAATCCCATGAAGAAACTTTATTCTTTCGTGGCTGGTTCCATGGAGCTCACCTCCATGACTCCACCAAAGGATACCCTCGGGACTCATATAGGTTTCACCATGGCCGGCATAGCCTCCTCGCACAGCAGCTTCCCAGAAACGACGTACAAGCTCCTGTCCGCTGATATTGCCCCAACCATGTGCGATATTCCCCTCATAGGTCATCTCATCGAGAACTATAGGTTTTTTATATCGTTCACGGAATTCATTTACCAATTCCGCTCCTTTATATATATCATTTTTCTGTATGCTGCAATGTGTTATCCATGGACGGTTAAAGTCATAGAAGGCAACTCCGTTATGAATTGATCTCAGATGGTTATAGGGATCTTTATTACAGATAATGGCTGCATATCGTTCCCAGTCCTTCAAGGTTTTAGTGCTCATGAAATCATACTCATTTGCAAGACTCCACCATACATTCCGATAAGCTGAAAACCTGGCAATAACGTAATTCCAGTAGAGGTCATCCTCTTCTTCAGACATATCTGAGAAGCCCCATCTGTCATATGGGTGCATAATAATAAGGTCAGCCTCAATACCAAGCTCCATCAGATCCTTAATTCTCTTTTCAAACAGTTGGAAATGCTCGGGATTAAATCTCTTAAAATCCCACTTGTTTTCAGGGTTTGAGGGAGTGTATGTCATAAAATTATCCCTTGTCAGCTTTGAATTGTCACAGGGAGCACCCTCATAAGGGAATGTAATTGGATTATGGAAATTAAAATCATAATGCTTTGGGAACACGCAGAACCTAATCTTGTTAAAGTAACCCTTCCTCAAGGTGTCAAGGGTTTTCTCCTGGAGCTCCAGGGACTGATGTGTCCAAACATAGCAGGTGGTTCCTACAGAGTAGTATGGAGTACCATCTTCATAAGCGAAGTGATAAGTGTTGGCGACCCTGACAGGGCCATGATTGCCCTCCGAGGGAGCCACAGCTGTAAACCCGCCTTTAATTACTTTTTCTGAAAAGCTACCGAATATTTCGTATGTGTATTCCTCTTCAAAGGAAGGCATGAATCTGACCTTGTATATACCATTGCCATCATAAAAGCCTTCCACCTGTTTACTTTCGTTTTTACTCTTGAAAACTCCCTTGATGTCGTAGTCAGTAAATGGATTTTTGTCACTGTAGCCATTTGCACTGACCTCAAATACTCCCCACTTTTCTACTCTTGTCTCCATATCTTCCCTCCTTGGTCCTATCCTTTAACCCATAACTCCAGCAGTTAAAATGCAAGGACGCGGTTCCCTCCTTAGATATTTATCGAGCTTGGCTCTGGTCTTTAACTAATTGTCCTTCATAATAATTGATATTACTTTATAGCTTACATTTCCGATGCCTGCTTTTAATATTTTCATTAATTTTCGTTCATAACGTTAAATAATTTACAGAAGCAACAGTTTTTATTTTTGGTTATACCCTCATTATAAGTTCCTATTACAAGGACTGGCAATAGTTACATATAACAAATTCAATATACTCTTAAATCTCATTGAAAGCACTAATTACCTATGCTATAATGTCTGGAAGTTATAACTACAAAGAGAGTTGGTTAATAAATGAAATTACTTACAAAATTCCATATAGAACGAGACTATAATTTATTTCTGCTTGCAGGGCTATTCGCCGGAATTGGTTCGGGCATCAATGTATCGATATTCAACAACTATTTAAGCGATATATTCAAATTATCTGAGGATATCAGAGGGTTCCTTGAGGTGCCAAGAGAAGTGCCGGGTTTCTTTATAATGATAATTCTGGCGGCATTAAGTTATCTCGGTGATGTGCGTATTGCTATGCTGGGTATGGCAGCCGCTGGTTTGGGTATGCTTGGACTGGGTATACTGTCGCCCACCTTTGCAATCATGATTATCTGGATGATGATGTACAGCCTTGGTACACACATGGTAATGCCTGTTACACCCTCCATCGGTATGTCCCTGTCCAAGCAGGGTTCTTTTGGAGCCAGACTTGGAAGTATCAGCGCCTTCGGCTTATCAGGAAGTATTATTGCCTATGTTTATATATTCCTGGGTTTTAATTACCTGCACATGACATATCAGGTGGCCTTTGTTACTGGTACCGTTTTCTATTTGTGCGCTGCTTTTGCAGTGGGAATGATGAAGAAAAGTGAACCGGAAGTTCGAAAAATAAAATTTGTTTTTAGAAAACGTTATACGCTCTATTACATATTAGCCATTATAAGTGGTGCAAGGAATCAGATCTTTCTGACGTTTGCACCTTGGGTACTAATTAAGGTATTTGATGTAAAGCCTCAGATGTTTGCAATCTTGGGTATTGTTGTTGCCATTATCAGCATAGGCTCCCGGAAACTAATCGGTAATTTGATTGACAGACGTGGTGAGAGATTTGTCCTGACTTTTGAGGCTATCCTATTGTTTACCATCTGCCTTGGCTATGCCTTTTCAGATAGAATTTTTTCAGCCGGTGTGGCAGTAGTAATCATAGCCGGCTGTTATGTCATAGACAACTCCATGTCTGCTGTTGAAATGGCAAGGTCAACCTACGTGAGGAAGATAGCCGTCGATCTCTCAGACGTAACACCAACCCTGTCAACCGGAGTGAGCCTCCAGCACGTCGCTTCAATGGTCATTCCTGTTTTCGGAGGTCTTTTGTGGTTGAAGGTCGGATATCAGGCCGTATTTATAGCAGCAGCCGTTATCGCCTTCCTCAACCTGATGCTTTCGCGAAGAATCAAGCTATGAGCTATGCTCCACACAAGCCAAAAGTGTTCATACTTACTTTCTTAGCACTCTGAAAAGAGCTGCCAATATAAACGGCAGCCCCATAAATTTAGTATATCATCTGTAAGCATGAAATTCTATTCTTAAAAAATATTGGTCTATAAAACAAGCCGGAGAGCTATGGGGGGGTCTCTTCCGGCTTGTTTGTTATCTTTCCAGTCCAACTGGCTTAGATGATATTAACTCTTTTCATTATAGCTGTCAGCTGTAAAGCATCCTGCTCATTAGCTGTGGGTAAAGGGAAGGAGCAGTAATCCTGAACCGGTATCCCCTTAAGCATCATTGCCTTCTTAATATACGGTACAAAGGGCTTTCCCACCTGATATATACTCATCAGCTGATCTATCTTTTTCTGAATTTCTGTTATCGTTGGCAGATCATTATTTTTAAAGGCCTTAACCCAGCCGCTGCAAACCTCAGGAACAAGATTTGACAGGCCTCCGATACATCCGTCTCCTCCGGAGATTACATTGTGGGCGAAGTTATCATCAAACCCTGAGTAAATCTTGAAATCCGGAAACTCAGGCTTTATAACCTTGATTAATTCCCTGGTATGATCCATTCCCGCAAGGGTGTCCTTGTAACCCACTATATTCTTATGCTTTCTTAAAAGCTTAAGCGTAACCTCAGGTGATAGATCATAGCCGGTGCGATCTGGAAAGTTGTACAAATACAAGCTTCCGGGGCAGTCTGTTGCAACACGGTCATAATACTCCTCCAGAGTCTGACCGGTAAGGCCAAAGTAGTAGGGAGAGATTACAACAACGCCGTCGGCACCCTGTTCTATGGAGTACTTTGAAAGCACTGCTGTTTCGTTAATATCCATACTTGCTGTACCAACCAAAAGCTGAGTTCTCCCGTTAACATGCTTAACCGCAAAGCGTATTAGCTCTTTTTTACTTTCTGTGGGAATTGCGAAAAATTCTCCTATACTTCCCAATATCAATATCCCATCTACTCCACCTTCAATCAGGTGGTCATACAGGGCTCCAAGGGCTTCAAAATCCAAGTTACCCTCTTTATCAAAAACAGTTATCGCCGGTGTTATATATTGGCACATCATCTATATCAACCTCTCCTTTGTTTATAATTAATAACCTGCACCCTCCATAGCCGATAGGGCTGATTCGGTATATCTTCTCAGAACACCCTTCCTGACAGGTCGTGGAATACTTCCATTTCTTCTTCTTTGTTCGAACACCTTTTCTACTTCCTCCAAGGAAATTTCCCTGCCATCAATTCCAACAACATTTATGCTTCTGCTTTTTACATCATACTCAATAATATCTCCTGTCTCCACAAAAGCCAGAGGCCCTCCTGCTGCAGCCTCAGGTGAAACATGACCAATAGCAGCACCCCGTGTTGCTCCCGAAAATCTTCCGTCAGTAACAAGTGATACCGTACCATTTAGTCGCTTATCACAGACGATTGCCTCTGTAGTCATTAGCATTTCAGGCATTCCGCTGCCTCTGGGACCTTCAAAGCGTATAACTATTATCTCACCGGGGTTGATCTCATTGCCCACAACTGCACCATATGCATCCTCTTCCGAATTATATACCCTGGCAATTCCCTTATGACTTCGCATGCTTTCGGCACAAGCTGAATACTTTACTATTGAGCCTTCAGGCGCGATATTTCCCTTCAATACTGCAATTGAGCCCTTCTCCCTGGCGGCTTCTACCGGAAGTATAACATCCTCCCTCTTTAAACCATAATTTGAGAGGTATCCAATATTGCGGTTAAAGAAATTGTCCCTTTCCATATCCTCAAGATTTTCACCAAGGGTCTTTCCGGTTACAGTCATTACATCCAGGTGTAAATAATCCTTCAGCAGCAGCTGAACCATAGGCACACCGCCGGCGAACCAGAAGGCTTCGGTCAGGTGGTCCCCTCCAGGGAATACGTTTCCAATATGAGGAATTTTATGATTTATCTCATCAAACATTTCTGGTGTCAGAATAATGTTCAGTTCTCTGGCTATGGATGGCAAATGAAGGGTTGCATTTGTAGAACCGCCTATTGCACTATGTACAATAATGGCATTTACAAATGCCTCCTTGGTCATAATTTTTTCAGGAGTTATATCTTTTTCTACAAGCCCCATAATTTTTCTTCCTGCCATTCTTGAGTAAGCAAGAATATCTCTCATTGTGGCGGGTGCCAGAGCACTTCCCGGCAAAGCCATTCCCAGAGCTTCAGCCATACACTGCATAGTGCTGGCAGTGCCTAGAAATGTGCAGGCCCCAACAGAAGGGCAGCCTGTCAGCTTATAATCACGGATCTCCTGCTCCGTGATTTCTCCCTTTCGCTTTTGACGTAGAGAAATATCACCTGCAACCAAGGAGGTGGTCATGTTGGGTCCATTCCTCATACTGCCTCCCGGCATGAAGATTGCTGGAATGTTAAGCCTTGCGGCAGCCTTTAAATGAGCAGGAATTGATTTATCACAGGAAGAGGACAGAATTATTCCATCCCAGGATACAATACTCCCATGTACCTCAATCATGTCACATATAACCTCTCTGGAGGCAAGAACATAATTCATTCCTTTGTGCCCCTGTGCACAGCCGTCACATATATCTGTTGTATGAAAACGGGCTGGGCAGCCCCCAGCTTCATAAACTCCACTTCTCGCCTGTTCGGTAAGCTGATTAAGGTGTGTGCTCCCGGGATGGCTGTCCCCATATGCATCTTCAATCATAATCTGTGGTTTGACTATATCTGTTTCATCCCAGCCCGAACCTAACTGCAACGCATCCAACTGTGCCCACAGCAAGCGCTCCGATGAGCTCTTTTGTCTAATACTATCCATGCTACAACTCCTATTCTATATTGATAGTTCTATCTCTGTAGTGATTTAACACCTATTTATCTGTTCGACAGCTTATGCCGAAGTCAGACATAAGGTGTATATACTTTGTGGCTCCAGCTCTACCTTCAGCTTCTCCTCTGACAGACCTATCTCAGCAAGCTTCTTTTCTTCAGAAAAATTGGACATCAAAAGTATTATACTCTCATCAGGATTTTTAAAGGCTATTAAATTACTTATACCCTCACCTGATATGTGAATTCTCTTTGCACCCGGCTTAATAAAATGACTGAAGTGCTTCATAATGTAGAACTCATTATTATATATAACTTCCTTTGTCTCACGATTAATGGAGATCATTGAATTTTGCTTCCAGCCCCAGGTGCTCATGCCTGACTCGTCCAGAATCATATTCCAGTAGTTGTAGTTAACACAGCCGTTTTCAAGGTATGAAACTATATCTGCAAATATCTCTGCGGCTTCCTCCCAGGAATTTGCTCCGTTGTGGCAGGGTGATTCAGTATGATAAAGCTTTATGTTGGGCTGTTTCAAATATGTATCCCTAACAACCTCAGGAGTTGAATACTGGTAACCCACTCCCTTAACGAACTGCTTTATAACGGGGTCACACATCACATCATCGGCATAGCCCTTGACATTTCGGATAGAGCCTGCCCAGATTTGAGTTTTTAAAGGTTTTTTCTGGGAAGCTACCAGTTGGGGTATAAGGTAAGCCCTTATAAACTTCTTCATTAATTCCGGGGGCATTGTTGATGTTGGATAAATATTTATTACATCAGTTTCATTTTGTATTCCAACGGCAAGAAGATTTATCCCTTGCTTTTCATACTCTTCTATGTATTTCCTAAAGTATATGGCATAGGCATTGAGTATTTCCGGAGTATCCAGAAGCTCTCCTCCGTTGCACATATCTCCGTTAGTTTTCATCCAATAGGGCGGGCTCCAGGGACAGCCCCACACCTTAACTGAAGGATTGGTTTTAAAGGACTCTAGTATGTAAGGAATAAGCCTTTCTTGATCTCTGGATATATCAAAGTTTTCCATAGTCAGATCTCCCTTGGTATCATTAAGAGAATAAGCATCCAAGGCAAAATCACTTGCTCCTATTGGTGTCCGGCAGAGATTAAAATTACAGCCCTCTTCACCGAATAAGGCTTTGAACACTTCCCCTCGCGCTTCTTCTGACAGGCAGCTTACAGCCTCCCAGCCTACCTCGTTATAGGCTCCGCCAAAGCCGGCAATTTCCTGAAGCTCCTTGGAAGCATCTACCTCAATAGGTATAAACCTTTCCCCAGCGTATTCTTCAGTCCTATTTTGAGGAACTGTAATTTGCTTTTTCTGTAATCTCGCATCACGATTATCAGTTTTCCACATGCTTAAAATGTGCATCCCTTATGCTCCTTTTGTAGTTTATATATTTTTATTTATTGAAAGGAATTGTACAGATCCTCCATATGCTCATCCATTATGCGCTTTGCTTCAGTACAATTACCCTTCTTTACAGCCTCCAGAATTAATTTGTGATAATAAATTCCTGCACTGTTCCCACGTTTTGAGACTATCTCTGTAAAAGCTCTGCGTAAAACATCATGTATAATGTGAAAGGTTTGAATAATCAATGTATTTTTTGTCATATTAGCAAGCAACAGATGAAAATTCAGATCTGCATCCGAAAACTTTACCAAATCATCCTTAACCTTCTCCATTAGCAAATACGCATCTTCCAGCTTTTTCAGATCATCGGGCCCAGCTTTACTCGCAGCCAGCTCCGCAACATTTCCCTCAATTATTTTCCGGTACTCCAATATTTGCAGCAGTGAGTTGTTATTTAAATAAGCCATTGGTATAAGCTGGTTCATTGAAATCCCGGGAGTTGCATCCTTGATAAACGAACCCTCCCCGAGTCTGGTCTCGATAAGACCAAGAGCTGCAAGTTTTTGCAAGGCTTGGCGCACAGTGATTCGACTCACTCCAAATAAGGCAGCCATTTCATTCTCCGAGGGAATCTTCTCTCCACTTTTCCATTCATTATCGAGAATCTGTTGCTTTATCTGCTCAAATACCTGATCTCCTATACTTTGACGTACAACTTTTTTTATCGGCATGGCAATTTTACCTTTCAAAATAGACAAATTTTATCTGTATACCTGTAATACAGGTTACTATATGATTTTACAATCATCCCCCAAATAATGTCAACATATTACATATGCTACCAGTATTTTTTCCAGTTTATTTAGGGAACTGCCCTCGTCATATATCCGACTAGGAGCAACTCTTCTTATACTGAGAAGGTGTCATTGAGCAATACTTCTCGAATTTACAGATAAAATAATTAGTATCAAGATAACCCACAGATTGTGCCACTTCATATACCTTTAGATCAGTTCTCCTGAGAAGCTTCATAGCTTCTTCTATCCGAAGCTGATTCAAATAGTCGTTAAAATAGGCACCGAAATTCTTTTTGAACAATTGACCTAAATATACAGGATTTATATAAAAAATCTCGGCAATGCTTTTCAAGGATATATCACTGTTATAATTTTTCTGTATATACTTTTCAATCTCATACATTAAACCATTTGACTTTTTATCCTTTAAGGCTTTATAGTAGTTTGCACTTTCAGTACAAAACCTGATAAATTCAGCTTTATAGACATGCATCTTTCGCTCTCTGATGTTTGAAATTGTGTTTTTCCTCAGAATCTCACTGGCATCTCCGCTCATTTCTGATACTATCTTAATAAACTCCAGTTCAAACTTGATCATATATGCTTTGATAATTTCAGGATCTATATTTTTTTGCTGCATTTCTATGAAGATGTTATCCACGAGCATACTTATTTCATCTTGCATATTATTTTCGATAGCTTCCAGCAGCTTTGGGAAAAACTCAATATTACCAAGATCATAGGAAAAGGAAACGTCCTTCACCTCATCATAATAGATTACATTGTTTTCAGGTCGCAAATGTTGATAGCTCATAGCCTCATGGCATGTATCATAGGACATCTTCAACTCAGCAGCATTAGTAACACCTTTACCGACAAATACTGAAACCGAGGCTTTTTCAGTTTCAACGAATTTCCTGTAGATAACCCCTACAAGCTCACTTATTTCATTCCCGAATTTTTGAAGAATACTCTTATTGACTACTATTCCGTATCTGTATATGTGCTCTCGATATACATTTAGGGAGTTTTCACGTCCCAGAGCGTCATATAAAATATTTTCAATATCAGCACAATCCAGAAGTCCTTGATCAGCATCGACTTCCTTAAGACATTGATAATAGTCGTCAATATCAATTATAACGTAATATAGCTCCTCATCCTCGTAGACTCCAAGCCATTGTTGAGCATTGACGAGGTCATCAGAATTTGCGTTACCTTGGATTAAGCTCTTAATTGTTTCAGAGGCCAAAGCCCTTATACTTTCGAAGTGCTTTTTTTCCTTCTCCCTCTCGTCATTTATTTCCTCTTTCATGTTCAACAAAACGGTAATAAGCTCATCTTCCTCTACCGGCTTTAACAAATAACCCTTTACGTTTAGTTGAATTGCCGTTCTGGCATATTTAAAGTCCTCGTAGCCAGATAAAATTATGAATTTTGCTGATGTCTGCAGTTCCTTTGTAGCCTTCCGAACCAGTTCCAAACCGTCTATACCCGGCATTTTGATATCAGTTATAACAATATGGGGATGATGCATTTCAATCATGCTAATAGCATTAAGGCCATTTTCAGCTTCCCCACACAAGGCAAAGCCGTATTTCTTCCAATCAATTATATCCTTAAGCCCTTGCCTGACAAATGGTTCGTCGTCCACAATCAACACCTTCAGCAAAATCAACTACCTCCTATCTCGCATCTTCTGTATCTAATCTGTCCCGTGCTCTTGTGACTTATTTTTTTATATAGAAATATTAATCTGTATACTTGTTTACTGTTTACCTGTATTACAGGTTACAGTACAATTTTATAGTTTACTACCCGGATTGTCAATGAAAATTAGTAAACCCACATCAGTAATTGAATGTGGGATACGGGCTATAATAGCTTGTTAACGTTTATGTATTACTGCTGCTGCTTTATCATAATCATCTTCATGCACATAAAGATAGTATTGGTATTCAACTTCAACTCTAACCCCAAGCCTGCCATGAGAATGTGAGCCATGGGGATTTACTACACGATATTTATATTTTATCTTATTTAATGAAAGTTGCCTTCGTACCTCATAAAATTCGTTCATTGATGTTCCGAAGTAGATTTCTTTTCTATTCCAAAAAAATATCATGAAATGCTCCTTACCTTATCAAAATCACTTTCAAGGAGGTCATAAGCCTATATTTGTAACGCAGCCTATGTAGCTGCCTTCGTACGGGAAACCCTGTAAAGCTAAATTGTAAAATTTGTGACCAAAGCCGTATTCCTTTATAGAACTAATGGGAACCATTTCAATACCTGTTATAGGATTTGCACCTGCCTCCGGTTCACGGCCAATACGAATTTCACCTGATATTCTCTTAACTAAGAAGGTTAAATGAACAGTATGAGCCTCGGCTTCTATTCTGTCACCTATGTAAAGCAGCTTTTCTATAGCTATGTCCAGCCCGGTTTCTTCCTTCATTTCACGCTTAATACCCTGTTCAATACTCTCTCCTGCTTCCAATGTTCCCCCGGGTAATGACCAGTTGCGAGCTTCGGAAATTTCCTGCTGAACCAGCAATATTTTTCCTTCCTCCATTAAAATAGCTTCAACTCTTATTTTTTGAAACATTTGCATTCTCCCTTGATAATTTATAATTATACAGGTCTATTACAAATAATACTATATTTGGGATGTAGCTCTGTCAAGCTTATATGGTGTTTTTATACAAGTTTGTGTATATTTATTATGTTCATCATTCTGACCTATTTACGTGCCATTTCTATAACAAAATCTATCCAGGGATCACGTTTTTCAACTATATCCCGTTTTGAATATTCTATTGGATAGTCTGGAATAATGGCTTTATACTGTTCGTCCTCCGGTACAGGGTATTTATATCTTGTAGTGGCGTATTGAAATTGAAGCTTACTGTTTGGTAAACTACTTGATTTTGTGTTACCGAAGAACGATGGAATATTACCAGTTGGCTGTCCAACCACCTTTGCAAGCGAATTTGCTTTAAGTATTACAACAAAATCACTTGCTGCACTAAACGTAGAATTTGATGTCAGTAAATAAACACTTCCCCTAAATAAAGGTGGATCATTTGGTGTTATATCTCTAAAATCTTCTGCATTGTTATACAAAAGCTTGTTGCCAATGTACATATAACTTTTTATATCAATAAAACTTAAGAATTGATTTATAACTGTAGAACTCCCACCGTCATTCCTTCGCAAATCAACGGCTATGTTCTTAATTTTGTTTTCATTAACTGCCCTGAAAAAATTCTTAAAGCCTTCTACGAATTCTTTTCCATTTGGACAAGTATTAATTGTAATAATCCCTAGACTATTAGCATTATCTATATTCCATTTCAATTTCCTTGCTGCTGAATAGGAAATGAGTTTATTAATACCTTCAAATGCTGTTTCACCACATTTATGAAGATGCATATCCCGAGTAACTAGCTTGCCATTTCTTTCATAGCTTATGTTTACGTTATTATCCTTACCAACCAGCTTTAAACGTCTTAAAAACATCCCTTTTGCTATTACCATCGTATTGGCTTTAACCCATTCCTCAATCTCTGCAGGTATCAAAGCATTAAGGCCTTTTAACAAATCAGTGGGGGACATGCCTCCTATCGATATTATTTTATCCCCGGTTTCTAAAAAAGCTTTATTTTCTTTTGCTATCAGCCCATCAGCAGTCCATTCAAGTGATGGTAAATCTATACAATCTCTATTGACTTGATCTATCGAAAAATGTGTATGTCCATCTTTTAATTCCACATTCAATGTGTTAAGAGTCCAATAGAAGTCCTCAGCGTTCATTGGCTTTCTTATCTTTTCATAAATCCCGTTAATAATGTTATCATAATTAGTTTGACCGTCTTTCATTTCAGGATGATTTTCTTTCAAGGTTTTTATGAATAAGTCTGTGTCTATTTTCATTGCATTAGGGGTTAGACTATCGCTATAGCTATAGGCAGATATACTATAGGTTTTAAAAAAGAATAAATATACTATTGAAATAATTATCAATAAGGTTACTGTCAATATAGCAATTCTTTTTTTATTTTTTATAGACTTAATACGGAAGGATTGTAAGTAAAAGTTCATTATCTCATCTACCTCTCTATTTACCATATAAATCAGTCCCTATAGTTTCTATTGTAAGCTCAGCGCATTTATTGTTAGTAATATGTAGTGTAAGTTTCGACACAGCTTTGCACTTCTTAATAGTTAATTTTAGTTTACATATTAACAATTCTTCTTAACAAGAGCTACTACATCTATACTACATTTGGGATTATCTGGAGTCAACTGTGTTTTTGTCATAATAAGTAACGCTCTATTAGTAGTTTTCCCCTGCTGGGCTAACCAAAAAAGCCGGCTGCACCCCGCACCCGGCTTTTCAACTTCATCCTCTATGTAAATTTATACTTTTTTCTGAGCAGTACTCGTTTATGTAAAATTATTTACCCTGATATTTTGCCTTTGTTGCTTCGCCGCCCCGGATATGCCTTTCTGCCTTATTCTCCTCGAGTATCATTCTGACATCGTTCATAAGTGTAGGATTTATTTTCTCTAGTCTCTCAGTTACGTCCTTGTGTACTGTACTCTTGCTTATCCCGAATTTCTTAGCAGCGTATCTTACCGTCGTCTTTTTTTCGATAATATAATTCGCGAGTTCAAGGACCCGTTCTTCTATATATTCCTTCAACCATATACCCCCCTTTAAT
>JAEZIV010000213.1 GCA_023436515.1 Bacillota bacterium | reverse complement strand
GTCCCACCACAGTTCCTGATACAATCAACAAAATCAGGAAAGGTAACCTCCATTGCCTCCGCTGTATCAATACAGGTTTCACCCTTTGCCATCAAACCGGCAACCGCTAAAGACATAACTATTCTATGATCATCATGCCCACATACCTGACAGCCTTTCAAGGAGCTTTCACGGATAATTAGCCCGTCGGGCAGCTCCTCAATATCAGCTCCCATTTTTGTCAGCTCCTGACACATAACACTTATCCTGTCGGTTTCCTTCAAACGAGCCTGAGGGACATTTACAAGCCTTGTCTCACCCTGGGCAAAACAACCTGCAACTGCCATAGCCGGGAGCGCATCAGGGATTGAATTCATGTCGATTGTTCTTCCGAGAAGTCCATTTCCCTTAATTGAGATACTGTTAGATTTATGTTTTATCCTTGCTCCCATATCCTCCAAAATAGACAGAACCAGTTTATCACCCTGAGGATCAGTCATATCAAGGTTTGTCAGTTCTATTTCACTACCTGATATGGCTGCTAAAACCATAAAAAATGTAGCAGATGAAAAATCTCCCGGGATAGTGCACTCAAAACCTGAGTATTTCTGCCCGCCTGAAATATAAAACTCTTTCAAATTATTATGTTTATATTTAATACCAAATTTATCCAGCCACCATAGGGTTAGTTCAACATATGGAGCTTCATTTAATCTTGTTACCTCTATATGAGTGTCGTTTTCCAGAAGTGGAGCGTTTAGTAGAATTGATGATAAATATTGCGACGTAACGGCATCTAATGTAGTAAATCCACCTTTAGCCCGTCCTTTTACTACAACAGGAGCAGACTCATTGCCTCTGGTCGTAAAGGATTCTCCCCCCAGGTTATTAATGGCCTTAACAAGGGGGCCTATTAATCTTCTTCTTATCTGGTAATCACCAGTAAAAACCGAATACCCCGGTGCAAGGGCTGCTGTCATTAAGCCCAGCCTTAAACTGGTACCTGAGTTCCCAACATCAATAATATTTTCCGGAACTTTGGGTAAACCAGCCAAACCATTTACAGAGTAAAAATTGTTGTCAAATTCATAAGAAGCACCAAAAGCCCTGCACAAATTCACTGCGGAGTTGGAGTCATTTGATATCAAGGGCTTCTTTATAATACTCTTCCCCTCCGCTAGACCTGCAAAAAATAATGATCTGATAGTATGAGATTTCGACCCTGGGATATCGACTATCCCGGAAACCTCTGACGGAATTACCTTTAAAATCATATAGTCACCTACCATATTACCGTGTTATACAAATTATACAATACAACCATGCTACATAACTATGCTACATATCTACAATAATATGTTATCGTAAATGCTACTGATTAGTCAATTTTTTTCCCTTTTTTATCCAGTTAGACCTCATGGTTTTGTGATACTTTTGGAGGTGGAGGTCCAAAAAACTGAAAATAATTACACAGCAGCTTTCCGTTATAAAGCTTTCTTTTCTTGTCTGCTCTTCTCCCAAACAGCTTTTCAAATTCGAGATGTGAGGTTATAACATAGTAAGACCATGAATCAAGCTTTTTAAATACTGTCCCCATTTCTCGATAAAGCTCCTCAACATAATCCAGCTCACCAAGTCTTTCACCATATGGCGGATTGCATATAATGATTCCGTATTTATACCGTGAGCTTATCTCTGATACCGGCAGACGTTGCAAATGAATTGCATCCTCGACACCAGCCTTTTTTGCATGATATCGTGCAATACTCATAGCCTCCTCATCAATATCCGAGCCATGTATACGCAATTCCCGATCCTCAACCATTGAATCATAAGCCTCATCTCTGGCTTTATCCCAAGCATCCTGTGATATTATATGCCATTTTTCCGAATCAAACTCTCTTCCTAATCCCGGAGCAATATTCTTTCCAATCATTGCAGCCTCAATAGGAATTGTTCCGCTGCCGCAAAAGGGATCTAGTAGGACCCTATCCTTATTCCAATGGCTTATCAGAATCATTGCGCTTGCCAGCGTCTCCTTAAGAGGTGCTCCTCCAACCAGCTTTCTGTAGCCCCTCTTATGAAGTCCCGCGCCACTTGTATCTATTGTAAGCGTTACAACGTCCTTTAGCAGAGCTACTTCAATTCTATATCTTGGCCCGGTCTCCTCAAACCACTCACACTTGTAACGCAGCTTCATCTTCTCAACCACAGCCTTTTTTACAATGGCTTGACAGTCCGGAACACTGAATAGCTTCGAATCAATTGATTTACCATCCACAGGAAATTCTGCGTCTACCGGAATTATTTCGTCCCAGGGCAGAGCCTTTGTATTTTCAAATAACTCCTCAAAACTTAGTGCCTTAAATTCACCCATTTTTAGCAAGACTCTGTCAGCAGTCCTAAGCCACAGGTTTGCTCTGCAAATAGCAGCTTCATCCCCCGAGAAGGTAACTTTACCATTTTCCACCTTCTGTTCAAAATATCCCAGCTTCTTTAGTTCACGTGCCGTTACCGCTTCAATCCCAAAGGCTGATGTTGCTATAATCTCATATTTATTCATATCTCTGCCTTCCAAGTTTTTTAATTAATTTATTAATTATTTATAATAATAATTATAGTTGAGTATTATTATTATAACCTTGTAAATAATATATAACAACTGATAATACCAAGTATAATTATTGGCGGGATTAATCATATCCTCAGTTCCAATTTAGAGAAAACACCTTTGTCTAATCTGTATAAGAAAATGCAAATATTGTTATAAGTAACTGAAGGTGTTTTATAATCAGCTTGCATTTATCCAAGCAATAAAGTTTTTTGCAAGAAAAGTAGACATTATTTGATATACCTTATCAAATCACGGTTTCAACACTTTTATGACTGGCTATTTTAATTTGTGAAAAAAAGAATTTGAAAGTTTAAACTTTTCCTCTTGCAATTATTTCTATAGGATAGTATAATTTAGAGGAAATATTTTCGAATATGGCGTACAAAGGGGTATGCTAAAATATTATATAAAAGCTACTTATATTTTATTTGGCTTAGTATGCTTAATTACATTTTTAGGAAAATCCCTCTGCGCCGGAAGTTAGATTGCTAAATTAATGCAGGAGGATTTTTTAATGAAGATTTTACAAGGTATTATGGATCAGGTAATCAAGAGAAATCCAGGCGAGCCTGAATTTCATCAGGCTGTTAAAGAGGTTCTCGAATCTCTCGAGATAGTAGCTGAAAAGAACCCTGAATGGGTTAAAGCAGGTGTATTTGACAGAATCGTAGAACCTGAAAGACAAATTGTTTTCAGAGTGTCATGGGTTGACGACAGTGGAAAAGTGCATGTAATCCGTGGTTTCAGAATTCAGTTCAATAGTGCAATCGGACCCTATAAAGGTGGATTGAGATTACATCCTTCAGTAAATGCAA
>JAEZIV010000069.1 GCA_023436515.1 Bacillota bacterium | reverse complement strand
GGTGATAGGTCCCGGGGGCTTCAATCAACAGCTTTTTCAATAAGGGATGGTTTGGATTTGACAACTCAAGCAGCTTCAGTGGAGTAACAATATTGAAGGCACTCTCCAGAAAGGGGAGAAACCCGATTGTTAAAATCATGGAAACAAGACCATTCAGAAATACTACGATACTATCAGTCAATATAGTTTTGGTATCGCTTTTACTAATAAAATCAAGACATACAATAAATATAACATTTATTAATCCAAGGAATACACCATTCATTGACATTTTACTGCGTTGATTGGCCTTGGAGACTAAAAATGCAGATATCACACCGCAAATCAGCCCCATGTAAAGGAATTTGTAATCCCCCTTTGACATAATTGATATGCCTATGGTCAAAGCACAGTTTATAACAATTGCTGTTTCAACATTTAAAAGTGTGGCTACCAGCATTGTTCCTACAAAGATGGGTATAACCAGCCCATCATAGAAGGTAAACAGATATCTTGATAATACAAGTATTATTATTACAATCAGGCATATAAGCAAAATATTTTTTCTGCTGTTATAAATATCTCGATTGTATTTCTTCAGAAATACTGCTGTAAGTATTGTTAGAAACAGAATAATAAGCAGAATTCCAGCTGAGAACAAATAATCATAGCTATTGTTTGTCTCTAGCAGATTTAGATCCTCAAGCAGCTTTAGCTTATCGGCAGTAACAATGTCCCCAAAGCTGATAATCCTTGAATCCTTTTTAATTTTAACTACATTAGCATTATCATTATAGGCCTCTTCTTTTTTTGCTGCGGTAGCTTCTTCATCAACTATCCTGTTTGGTTTTATAAGGTTCCTGACAAGCTGCTCCCCAATATTCTTAAGCTGCTGACTTATTCCCTGTTCACTCTGAAAGCTTTTCTGAAGTCTATGTAGATGTATTGGTAGATTACTCTCGGTAACCTCCTCAGCCATGGACTCCGCGATTAACTGTCTGGTTAGATTTTCAAAGGAATCAAGCTCGGCATCGGTTATACTTATTATAAGATAGTTGACCTGATCACTTGATAAGGTTATTCCCTGTGTTCTTATGGCAGATGACAAGGTTATTTCTGCGATCTCCCGTGCCTCCTTGAGGTATTCTCCATATTTTTCGTCTCTGGTAGATACCCCGGAATCCCTGATGTATTTAACAATGCTTGTCCTCGCGTTGATTACTGCCTTAAAAAAATCGTCCCTTTTAGTTACAACATCAACAAAAGCCCGCGTATCCTCTTTTGTTACCGACTCAACACCTTCCATGGCAGCAAGCCTGTTTTGTTCGGTTAAAACCTCATTTACAATATCTCTTGGTGTGGTAATGTCAAATCTTGACACCTCACCCAAGCTAAGCTTGTATTTGGTTGGCTGGGCTCCTGATTGTATTATAAAGAAGGCAATTGATACAGTTATTAGTACAAGAACTATCCTCTGAACATTTATATTCCTGATAATTCTTTTTAGTTTGCTCATTCCCTTTTTGCTTTTTTTCATTTGTAATTCCCCCCAAGTACATTCACTTGATACTTATAACTAACTTTAGGCTTTCTTTAACCCCGGTCAAGGAATTTATGTCATTGATTTTTAATGCTCTTATTGTCATGCTTATCGTAAGCCACTATTATTTTCTGAACTAATTCGTGTCTAACAACATCCTTTTCAGTAAGGTAAACAAATTCTATGCCGTTAATATCCTTTAGAATAGTTGTTACTTCCTTTAGCCCTGACTTTTTGTCTCCCGGCAAATCAATCTGTGTGATATCACCTGTAATAACAGCCTTTGAATTAAAGCCTATTCTAGTAAGAAACATCTTCATTTGCTCAGGAGTGGTATTCTGAGCTTCATCAAGAATAATAAAGGAGTTATCAAGAGTTCTTCCCCTCATGTAGGCAAGTGGTGCTATTTCTATCATACCTCTCTCAAGGTATTTCATGTATAGGTCGGCACCCATTATTTCATATAAGCCGTCGTACAACGGTCTTAAATACGGATCAACCTTGTTTTGGAGATCTCCCGGCAGAAAGCCCAGCTTTTCACCGGCTTCAACTGCCGGTCTGGTGAGAATTATTCTGTCAACCTCCTTGTTTCTGAAGGCCGTAACAGCCATAGCCACCGCCAGAAAGGTTTTGCCCGTACCAGCTGGTCCTACTCCGAATACAATATCATTTTTCTTTATTGCATTAAAATATAGCTTTTGACCATGTGTCTTATATTTTATCTGCTTACCCTTTGCAGTTAAGCAAACATAATCCTGTATTATTTCATCAGCCTTATCAATTTGCTTTTCATGAGAGAGGCCTATCAAGTACAAAACATTCTGTCTAGTTATTGATTGTCCCTGCTTTGCAATATCTAAAAGCTTTGTTACGATTGATTCTGCGTTATGAACGTTTTCCTGATCGCCGCTTATAGTAATGGAGGTTCCTCGTGTCAACACCTTTACCTTGAAGGTATCCTCTAAGATTTTTATATTTTCATCATAGTTTCCGAAAATATTCATTGCATATTAAATACTATAGAAATCAATACTTTTCTCTATTATCTCAGCCAATTATTGCATTCCTCCTATTTCTTGTGTAATTCCGATATCTTCAATACATTCGACTATTGCTCTAACACATTTAATACCATCTTCATTTTCAAATTCGATAATGTTCTTTTTAACTACTTCAGCATGTGGAGGCATCTGCTTCTGAGCCTCTTCGACGGCTTTTTCCGAGGCGATTTTCTTTGCCGTGGCCAGGTCGATCTTGTTTTCCTCCAGCTTATACTCATAATATTGGTCTATAACCATTTCGAAGGGCAGTACAAAATCTGCGCCAAGAGTCAGCTTTTTTTTAACATCAACATGCTCAGAATTATTATATGGAATTTTTCTATGAAAAAAATTAAGCTTCTTTGAAAAAAGTTCAATGGAATACTGAGCTTTTTTA
>JAEZIV010000042.1 GCA_023436515.1 Bacillota bacterium | reverse complement strand
GTATTTATACTTTGATTATAGACCATATGGCGGTTTTCAATGGTAGCTGCAAGGCTTGGGTATTTTTTTAGTGCAAACTTATATAAGGGTAAGAATTTATTCTTCTTTTTGCTGTACCCATTATGCTGTGTCAGTACAACAATATGAATATCAAATCCTTTTTCAACAGAGTAGCTGATTGGAATTGAATCAGATGGGCCTCCATCCACCAGTTGCTTATCGCCAACCTTTACCACTGGCGAGACAAGAGGAATAGAGCTTGAGGCTCTGACATAAATGCTGTCCTCGGCCATATCCTTAATCGGTGTGTACACAGGTCTACCTGTAACACAGTCAGTAGAAACAGCAGTCAATCTGCAGCCCGAAGCTTTAAAACTGTTATAATCAAAAGGTATTAGCTTATTAGGGATATCATCAAATAAAAAATCCATGTTGAATATTGATCCTCTTGTTATAAGCCCAAACAGATCCAGGTATCGTTTGTCTCGACAGTAATTAGTGTTTATAGCCAGATTTCTGCCCCTCTGTCCGGAAATGTAGGATACAGAATTGCATGCTCCGGCAGATACACCTATTATGTCTTTGAAGATTAGTCCTTTATCTATGAAATAATCCAATACTCCGGCGGTATACAAGCCCCTCATTCCTCCACCTTCAAGTATCAAGCTTACCTTAGCCATAAAAAATGCTCCTTAATAAATACTTTCATTTCCTAATAATTGCCGAGTTTGCTTAAGTTTAGGAATTGGAATAAATCTAAAGCCTGCTTAAGGCAGTGCTCCATTTTAGCCAAAACCCCCAGTATATACCACTAGTAACTGACTTTACTATTTTCTCACTGAATTATACTCTATTTTTTATGTATATTCAACAATGCATTATTTTGAGATATAGGAGATAATTAATTATTGAGGTTTTGTTTTGTTTTAATTGTATTTAATTGTAAAAAATACGTTAATTTATCTATTATATGAGATACTTTATAGGCATTAAAATATATAATAGTTATTGTAGCTTGGTTTTTGCACTATGGGAGGTTGTTAGATGCCTAAAATCGTTGAATATTCGTATGGGAAAATTTTTAAATATACCATGAAAGCTATTAACCCTGTCAAGAAAGCAATCATGTCGACAGAATGCAAGGTACACAGGGTAATAAATATTCAGTCTATAGCAATTTTAAAGAATGATAAAAAGGATGAAGAGTTCGAATTTTTTACTAAATATTTATCAGAGTTAAACCTGGGCGTTGTTTGGGCTGACCAGGATTTTAAAAGCTCAGGACATTTTTACAACCCATCAAAGGACAGGGGACTATACGGTAATACAAATGCGTTGAGCCTTGCGAATAATTACTATTCCTTTGCTTTGGGGTATTTTCAAGCAGGCGACGTAAATCGTGCCATGTTTTTTCTTGGGGCTTCGGCACACCTGGTTCAAGATATGACAGTACCTCAGCATGCAAATATTAAGCTACTGGATGAACATCATAAATTTGAGAAGTATGTGAGGGATAATTTCCTCAGTATTCCTGAGTGCCTGGTCTATGATAAGGGCTGCTATCTCGGGAGCGTAGAGGAATTCATCCGCCATAATGCCATTAGTGCTATTCGGGCAAGTAGCAGGTTCAGCTCAATTGCCGATGATGAACATAGATATTATGAGATTTCCAAGCTTATGCTGCCTCTATCCCAGAAGAGTACAGCAGGGCTGCTTTCAAAATTTTATGAGGATGCCCAATTGAATGGAAGCAGGTCAAGGGTTAATAATTCAAGTTCTTGAGCAAGGTAGGATAAAATTAATTATAATGAAGTTTGTATAACATCTGTTTTTAGGGTCAAAAGTTATAGCTTTAGCCTTGATAAGCAGGTGTTTTTTATATTTGAGAAATAATACCAAATTTATTGACTGGGTGGTCAATAAAACATATAATAATAATTATAGCGATAAAATTAACTTAATTAAGTAATTTTTATAAGGAGCTGATAAAATGAGTGCTATTGAAATTACGAGGCTTACCAAGCAATATGGCACTTCCAGAGGGATTATTGATGTAGACCTTCAGGTTAGTGATGGGGAGATTTATGGCTTTATCGGTCCAAATGGAGCAGGGAAATCAACTACAATACGAACCATATTGAATTTAATTCACCCAACCAGTGGAACTGCAAAAATATTGGGAATGAACTGTTTTAGTCAGAGCAGTAAAATCAGACAGAGCATTGGATATTTACCCTCAGAGGTTCATTATTATGATGATATGAAGGTCGGGGATTTACTTATATATTCGGCAGGCTTCTATAAAAAGGATTGCACCTCAAGGATAAAGGAGCTGTGTGATGCGCTGGAGCTTAATACAGACAAAAAATTAGAAGAACTGTCCTTCGGCAACAAAAAGAAGGTTGGGATTGTTCAGGCACTGCTGCATGAGCCCCGTCTACTTATCCTCGATGAGCCTACCAGCGGACTTGATCCCTTAATGCAGAACAAGTTTTTTGAAATTTTAAAAGAAGAGAACAAAAAGGGAGTAACTATATTTTTTTCCTCCCACATTCTTACCGAGGTTCAGAAGCTTTGTGACAGAGTAGCAATTATCAAAGAGGGAAGAATTCTAAAAATTGAAACTATAGAAAATCTTACATCCAGTACATACAAAAAAGTTAAGATTGAATTTGCAAAGCCTGTTTTAAAAGCTTTTGATGAAATTAAAGGAATTGTTATTAGCTCTGTCTCGGGAAATAATATAGAGTTTTTATACAGCGGTAGGATTGCTGACCTTATTAAGAAATTGAATGATTGTGAAATCAATAATTTATGGATAGAAGAGCCTCAGCTTGAGGAGATATTTATGCACTACTATGAGTAAGCTGAAAATTTTTGAGGAGGCGATTTAATGCATTTATATTTTAGAGAACTGGTTAGAAACCGTAAATCGGTTATCCTATGGACCTCAATTCTTGTTTTATACAATGTATCTATGCTGTTACTGTTCCCATCCTTGAGCGGATCAATGAAGGACAAAATGAGTGTTATGCTGGAGGCTTTCCCGAAGGAATTGATAGCTGCATTTGGAATGGATAAGGTTAGTATCACTGAACTGCTTGGTTTTTACAATACATACTGTTATCTGCTAGTTACTATTCTTGGAGGTATATTTGCCGTACTTCAGGGGTGCTCAATTTTGTCCAAGGAGGAGGACGAGAGAACTATAGAATTTTTACTTTCGAAGCCAGTTACCAGAAACAGAATAATAAGTGAAAAAATACTGGCGGTACTAACAAACCTTCTTATTCTCAATGTAATAGTAAGCATTGTATCCTATTTTACTATAGAACTTGTGAGCACTGATGCTTATGACAAAAAAGCCTTACTGCTGCTGTTCATAGGGCCTGTTTTAATGCAGGTAAGCTTTGGGGCAATAGGTCTATTGATATCGATATTTGTAGTTAAGGCGAGAGTTAATATACCTGCTGGAGTGGGTATTGTGCTGGGACTATATTTTGTCAGTATTATAGCTTCCATATCGGAAAATGTGAGCTTCCTCAAGTATTTTACGCCCTTTAAATATGTAGATGGCGCTGACATCATTATACAGAAATCTATCGAGCCAATATACATAGTAATTATGATTTTAATAACATTCGTATGTACTTTAGCGACTTACGTACTATATAATAAAAAGGACATAGTTGCTTAATGTAACAAATTAGTTGACTGGTCAGGGGAGAAGAAATATTGAATCCGGCTTTTGATAAATTAAATGAAGAAAAGAGAAATACAATAATTGACGTTTGTCTGGAGGAGTTTGCCGAAAAGGGATACGAAAAGGCTTCAACGAATGTAATAGTAAATAAAGCGGGAATATCAAAGGGACTGCTATTTCACTACTTTGGCAGCAAGAAAAAATTATACTTGTATTTACTTGACATGACTATGCAGCACTTTTATGACCGAATGCTAAAGCTCCAGGGGAAACCGAAGGAGGATTTATTTGAAAGGATTATACAAAGTGGCATGATTAAGGTGCAATTAGCCTATGAAGCACCGCTTATGTACAAATTGATCATGGAAGCCTTTATTGATACACCCATTGGTATGGAGGAGTATATTCAAGTCAGATACCAGAAGATGTATAAGCAAAGTATGCCAGGGGTATTTGAAAATATAGACTATACCAAATTCAGAGATGATATAGATAAGAGTAAGGCAATAGAATTCATGAGCTTATGTCTGGATGCCCTTTATGGCAAATATGTTAAAATGGCGAAGGGAAAGGCAACCAAGCTTTCAATTGAGGAAACGAAGGCTATGATAAAAGAGCAGTACGAATTTGTAGACATGCTTAAGTATGGCATATACAAAAGCTAGAACAAGGACCAGGATAAAACCATTATTTCAAAGGATAAGGGGAAAAGCATATGAAAGCCTATCGGAAAGAACTATACTTTAACATACCCAAACGCAGAGCATATGTAAATATTACCTCACAGGTACAGAAGTGCATTGATGAGAGTGGAGTAAAGGAAGGTATTGTATTGGTAAATGCCATGAACATTACTGCCAGTGTTTTTGTAAACGATGATGAGCATGGGCTTCATCAAGACTTTGAAAAATGGCTTGAAGGGCTTGCTCCAGAAAAGCCATACAGCCAGTACAACCATAATGGCTTTGAAGACAATGCCGATGCACACCTGAAAAGACAGCTCATGGGACGAGAGGTTGTTGCCGCTATCACGAAGGGAGAATTGGATTTTGGAACCTGGGAGCAAATATTTTACGGGGAATATGACGGTAAAAGAGAGAAAAGGGTTCTTGTAAAAATAATCGGTGAATAGATAGGAATGAAATTTGAAAAACATAATTTCAAAAGAGTATTTCGAAACACACTTTATCGTAAACTGTGCTGATCTATAAATATTAATAGGAAAGGGAGATAATGAAATTGAAGGTTTGTGTTATCCATGGAAGCCCAAGAAAGGGAAATACGTACAAGGCAACCCAAATATTTATGGAGCAGTTGAAGAAAAAGGGTGAGGTTGATTTTTTTGAATTCTTTTTATCAAAGGATATGCCCTACTTTTGCAGTGGCTGCTACAATTGCTTCTTTAAGGGGGAGGATAAATGTCCACATGCACAGTATACTCAACCCATTGCAGAGGCAATGAAAGAAGCCGACGGTTTCATTTTTACGTCTCCGGTTTTTGCTCTTGCTGAAAGCGGTCAAATAAAAGCCTTTCTAGATCACTTCTCCTATCTGTACATGCCCCATAGGCCAATGGAGGAAATGTTCTCTAAGGTGGCAATGGTTATCTCCACAACAGCGGGAGCAGGAACGAAGCATGCAATAAAGCCTGTCTCCAGAAGTCTTACCTACTGGGGGATCAGAAAAATCTACAGTATTGGTCTGAGAATATTTGCGAAAAGCTGGCAGGATATGAAATTGAGCATGCAGGATAAGTTTACTAGATTGCTCCACGCAAGAGCAAATAAATTTTTCACTGCGGTTGAAAATAGAAAAAAATTACATGTAAGATTATTTACAAGGCTGCTGTTTTTTGCTATGAAGAAGTCAATGTCAGGTTATGAAGAGGGGAACACTGATAAAAAATACTGGGCTGAAAAAGGGTGGCTAGCAGGTCAGAGCAGGCCTTTTTAGATTGTACTATCTCAATTGAACCTGGAAGTAAAACCGCCAACAAGGTTAAGATTTTTTAATAAAATAAAATAATCGAGGAGACTTACATATGGATGAGATTTGGGGACCCATAATCGGAACCCTAGGATTTACTGCATTAATCATTGTACCACTAGTTGTAAACAAGATAATCAAGTATAAGTTGGAAATAGCCAGGATTAATGCACAAACAACGATAAAAGCCGAAGAGATAAGAGCTAAAAATCAATTAGAAATTGAGCTGCTGTTAAGATGTGAAGACCCCAGCCGAAGGAGCAGCTTTCAATCAAAGGAGACGGCTGAAGATAATTATTTAAGTGGCACAGAATATGGAGAAGGATACGATAAAATTAAGAGAAGAGTGTAATCCTCAACTAGTCGTCCCAGTAGTTAAATAAGCACAGGAGTTCAAGAAGAGCCTTATACTTAATTTTATTGGAGTTAATATCGTATAATAAAGGAGTTATTAATGCTGCCAAAAGCCATTCTTTTTGATTTAGATGATACAATTATTTCCTTTAATGGAGCTGCCGATGTGGCATGGGACCAAACCTGCCGTGCATTTGTTAAGGAGGTTCACCCCCCTTTTGAC
>JAEZIV010000034.1 GCA_023436515.1 Bacillota bacterium | reverse complement strand
ACATCCCCTAAAAATGGAATCTGTATTCGAGCACCTGACAACGCTTCAAACCGCTCGTTATCAACCTGAATCTGATTAACCTCTATCAGAGCAACTAAACCTCTGCCCAGGAACATTCCGGCCAGGGTAACTATGAAGGGCTGCATATCCATGTAAGCCACGAGAAACCCTTGAACTGCTCCAAAGGTAACACCTATTGCCAAGGCTAGAATTAGTGAGGTATAAAAGTTAAAGCCATAATTGTTAAGGCAAACTATACATGCCGTACAAATAAGTGCAGTAGAACCACCTACCGAAATATCAATGCTGCCTGTTATCATTACTATTGTAAGTCCGCAGGCAATAACGATCAGAGCAGCGTTTTCGTTGAAAAGGTTAAAAAACATCTGTACCTTGCTGAAGCCCTTATCTCCGAGAAAGACAATGGAGAGTGCATATATTGCAATAAACAGCGAAATAGTTATTGTCAGCAAGAAGGTTGTATCTGTCAGAGTCTCATTGAGCTTTAGTTTCTTCTTAACAACCGTGATATTGTCGGTACCTTGAGCTTTCTTCAAGATTGACATACTAACCACGCTCCTTTACATTACCTGCAGCCACTCTTGATAACGTGAGCCTTCTATCAAAGAAATCTTTGACAATAGGCGTTTGAATGATTACAAGTATAATAATTATCACGGCCTTAAATACCGGAACAGCATTTGTGTTGACATTGAGCGTGGTCAACATGGATGTCAAGGTCTGGATGGTATATGCTCCAATAATTGAACCTGTCATATTGAATTTACCGCCCCCCAGTGAATTACCTCCAAGGGCAACAGCCAAAATAACGTCCATTTCAATACTGGGAACTATTGTATACGGATTCACTGTTTGTACTCTACTGGACTGTATGAAGCCTGCAATACCCACGCAAAGTCCCAATATAACAAAAGACAAAAACTTCATAAGAGCCGGGTTGAGACCGTTCAGTCTTGAAGATTTATCATTGATACCTACTGCCTGTGTGTATAGACCAAGGTTGGTTTTCTTTAGCATAAGGAAGGTAATCACAACAACAACAATTGTAATGAGTATTGGTGTCGGAATGGGAACTCCCGGAATAAAATTGCCATAATATCCAAAGGACTCAACTGCTTTAGGCTTAAGCCCACCCATTGCCATAGAGCCTATGGATCGGCCAGCTGTAAAGAGAATGAGTGTGGCCACCATTGGTTGTATATTAAATTTTGAAACCAGAAAACCGTTAAAGACTCCGCAAGCCATTCCGGCAAGACATCCAAGTAAAAGAGCTACAAGGATGGGTGCCTTTAATTCGGTTGGTTGGGTTTCGTTCCCACAGAGGACTCGCATAATCACGCCACCAACAATTG
This sequence comes from Bacillota bacterium, assembly GCA_023436515.1. Classification (GTDB taxonomy): domain Bacteria; phylum Bacillota; class Clostridia; order Acetivibrionales; family DSM-1351; genus Ruminiclostridium. Next base: position 19,540 of record JAEZIV010000034.1, on the reverse strand, counting down.
CGATTGTTGCTCCTACGCTGATATCCTGCCCTCTGGACGAGGCCGTAACCAGCGTCATTCCTATGGCAAGGATAACAAGCTCAGTGGAGTTATTCAGAATATTTATCAAATTTCCTATCAAAACGGGATTTCCAATACTGTCCCTTCCCAAGCTTATTCTCAGAAAACCCGGATTGATAAATATATTGATTAGTAAAAGAAATGCAAGAAACGCAATGGGAATAAACAATCTGTGCTTAAATAACACCTTAAGAGCAGATGTTGAACGGTCGGTTTCAAGTTTGGAACTGATTTTGGTCATTTTGATTTACTCCCCCCGCAATGGTATACATTATTTTGTCCTGTGACATATCATCGCCCTGCAGTTCTCCTACAACGTGCAGGTCACGCATAACAATCAGCCTGGAACAGGTACGCAGCATCTCCTCTATCTCCGATGAAATAAATGTGATACTCATACCTTCAGAAGCAAGTTTAAGCACCAGCTTTTGGATTTCTACCTTAGTACCGATATCAATTCCACGGGTTGGCTCATCAAGTATAAGATAATCAGGATGGGTGAGCAGCCACCTGGCCAGAATTACCTTTTGTTGATTCCCTCCCGATAATGAGTTTATTGGAGTATCTGCAGAAGCGGTTTTTATGCCGAGTAAACTGATATACTCCTCAGCAAAAGCCTGGGCCTGAGCTTTTGTAAAGGGCTTAAAAAACCCCCTCATGACCTGTAGAGCCAATATAATATTTTCCCGTACTGACAAGTCACCAATAATCCCGTCACGCTTCCGGTCCTCGGAAAGATATCCGATGCCCTTCTTCATAGCCTTTATTGGTGATGTAATATTCACATCAACGCCTTTAATCTTTAGCTTGCCTTTTATGACCCTGTCTGCGCCGAAAATTGCACGGACACATTCACTACGGCCAGAGCCCAGCAGTCCGGCAAAGCCCGTCACTTCACCCTTGTTCGCAGTAAAATTAAATGGTTTTATTCCAGAAGTGCTTGATAGACCTTCCGTTTCTATTACCACTTCTTTAGCATCGCCAGTGAAGGATTGTTCGACCTTATGTATTTCCGCCAAATCACCAAGCTCCTTGCCCATCATTTTGGCTACAAGCTCTACCCTTGGCAAGTCTTTAATCTGGTACTCTCCAACTAGTTCGCCATTACGAAGAACTGTAATTTTATCACATAACTCATACACTTGATCAAGGAAATGGGTTACAAATATTATTCCAACTCCTCTGCTTTTAAGTTCACGCATCAGTGTAAACAACTTGGCTACCTCATGTTCGTCCAAAGATGAGGTGGGCTCGTCAAGTATCAATACCTTGCAATCCATATCCACAGCACGGGCAATTGCAACCATTTGCTGAACTGCTATAGAGCAATTGGACAATTGCTGTGTTGGTTTTGCAGGTATTCCCAGACTGTTGAGTATGCTTTCAGCCCTACTGTTGTTGCTCTTCCAATCAACTATAAGCTCGTTTGTTCTGCCAATAAAGAGATTTTCAGCCACTGTCAGGTTGGGGCACAAGGTTATTTCCTGATACACAGTACTTATACCAAGCTTTTGGGCCTCCTGAGGTGACTTTATATTAACAGGTTTATCGCTTCCTTTAATATGGATTTCTCCGGCATCCTTTGTATGGACTCCCGTTAAAACCTTTATGAGGGTAGACTTTCCGGCACCATTTTCGCCCATCAGCCCATGGATCTCTCCTTCATATAAAGTGAAATCCACATTTTGCAGGGCCCTTACACCGGGAAAGCTTTTATATATATTTTGCATTGTAAGTACGGTGTTCTGCATAGTAATAATACTCAAACCTCCGTTCAGACACGATATTAGATATTATCCTGTCACTTCTGTTATATAGTCAATTGCGCTTGAAGTCTTTACCTTTCAAGCTGACTTTAAGAAATGCGCGGTGCCAAGCTCTGTAAACAACTCCACATACTTGGTGCCGCGCATTTCAATAATTAAACCTATCTTGTTCATTAAGTCAATTACTGTTGAAATATTGCCTTCCTAAACCAACAAGTTAGCTCTCATTTATTTCTTCAGACTATAGTAATTGACTTTGTTTCAAATCACTACCCTAACTACAGATTCAAGTATGTATTAATATTTACGTGCATCAACAATTTCTTTTGTTATTGTCTCACTGTCAAACACTTCTTCTTTAACATAGGCGTTCTTTTCAACAGTCTCGCCAGCTTCAAGCTTATTAATAAGCTCTACTATACGAGGTCCATGAAGTGGATTGCACTCTACGTCAAGGTTGAATTTTCCTTCAAGAACCAGCTGAAGTGCCCACTTGTTTGCATCAAAAGCGATAACCTTTACATCGCCGTTCTTACCATATTTAATACCTGCAGCATCCATAGCAGCACAGGCACCGCGAGCCATGTTATCATTTTCAGCGTATATAACGTTGAACTTTGTTCCTTTAGCTATAAGTTCAGTAACCGCCTGCTTTGCAAGAGTTTCATCCCAACCCTTCATGTTTTGGTTGAATACTATTTCCCAGCCATTTGCTTTTGCTCCGTCTTCAATAGCTTTGGAACGTCCCAGCTGAGCGGTAGCTCCTGTGTCACCACCAAGAACAACAATCTTGGCATCCTTGATATTTTGGCTCTTGAGCCAATCTACAGCCTTTACACCTTCAGCTTCAAAATCGGAACATACCATCGCAGTGTAAAGATCCTCTGTCAAGTCAAGCTTACGGTCAGCCATAATAAATGGGATTTTAGCTTTCTGTGCTGCTTTTGCAACATCCTCCCAGCCTGCGGCCTGAAGTCCCAAAACTACAAGATAGTCAACCTCTTCCTGGATAAGCTGTTGTGCCTGAGAAATCTGCTTTGCATGGTCACCTTCACCATATACCATCTTTAACTCAAAACCTGCTTCCTTGAAAGCTTCATTGAATGATTTTGTGTTAGCTGTACGCCAGTCGGATTCGTTGGCATTTGTCTGTACAACACCTACTGTAACCTTCTTACCTGCCTTGTCTTTGCTGTCTCCGCTGCTGCCACATGCTCCAAGCGCTAAAACAAGCGCCAATACCAGAAATAATGAAACTAATTTCTTCACGGATAATCTCCTCCAATCATTTTAACCCAAAGTATTGAGTTTTCTTCTATTTGTACAAGTATATTAAACTAATACGTATAAAAATACGGAAATTATTCCTGTCTTTGTAATTATTTTTACTAAGCTTCTTATTTCGGTAAATATTGGTTAAGATTTCTATGAATATTGTTTGTTTTTTTACGTTTTAGTAACTCCGTCCTTTACGTTCCTCTTTTGCAGTTTCAGCTTCGAAAACCTTTCCATCCACGTATGATATTTTATCAACCCTTTCTCCCTTTTCCAGCCTCCCGATTATGTCTGCTATCATGGGCCCTTGCAGTGGATTGCATTCAATATCAGCATTGATAAGACCCTCCTCCATCTTGTCAAAGGCTTCAGAAACGGCGTCAAAGGATATGATGGTTATGTCACCATTTACTCCGCAGGTTAAGCCGGCTTCATGTATCGCCTCAATTGCGCCAAAGGTCATATCATCATTCTGTGAAACCAATACATCAATATCCTCATGTTTACGTAACAGCTTCTGCATTACTTCCTTTCCCTTTGCTTTAGTGAAATCACCATTTTCGCGGGCAAGAATATTCCAATTCCCGTGTTGTCGGGCTACCTCTTCAAAGCCTTTGGATCGTCCGATCTGAGCTGTTGAGTTCAAAGTACCCTCAAGGACAACAATATTTACATTCTCATTACCTTTATCAGTCCCTTTTACTGCTGTCTCCTTGGTTAATGCACTCTTTTTAGCTCCTTGGGTGTTTTTTTGCTTCACTAAATATTTTTCCAGCCATTGTCCGGCCTTTTTGCCTTCGGCATACTTGTCAGTACCTACGCACGCAACAAATAGACCTTCATCCTCTGTATCAATCATGCGATCCACAATAATAACCGGAATACCCGCCTGTCTTGCTTCTGTTAACACTGTATCCCAACCCGTCTCGGTTACCGGGGCGATTACAATATAATTTACCTCTTGAAAAATGAAGCTTCTTACATCCTTAATTTGATTTTCCTGACTCTGTCTACCATTTGAGAAAATGAGTGAAAATCCATTCTTTTTAGTTAAAGCATTCTGAATTGACTTAGTGTTTGCCGTACGCCAGTCCGATTCCGAGCCCAACTGGGAGAAGCCCACAATTGTCAGATCGGAATCAATATTCCCGGTATCCACCGTTTCGGAATTTTGTAGATTCTTTAAGGGTCTCAGACTGCAGCTGGCAAGTGCCATCAAGCCAATAAAGAGAATCCACAGAATGATTTTTATCTTTTTATTCATAACCTACCTCTATTCGTTCGTTCTCCATTAATCTTGCAGGAATCTTAATTGTGATATCTGTACCTTCACCCTTTTTACTCTGTATATCCAGCCCATAGATATTTCCATAGTTCAATTTGATGCGCTTATTTACATTGGCAAGGCCAAACCCTGAACTCTGTTTGCTTCCCGGCATTTCAATCTCTTTTCTTAAGGTCTTGAGCTCCTGTTCATCCAATCCTACTCCATTGTCAATTACATGGAAGCAAATAATCTGATCCTTTAGTTCACCCGTAACAGTAATTTTCCCTCTCGCCCTCAGCATTTTGATGCCATGGTATAAGGAGTTCTCGATCAACGGCTGCATTGTCAGCTTTAATATCTGGTAACTATATAGCTCTTCAGGGATATTTATCTCATAATCCAGAATATCTTTATATCGTGACTGTTGTATCTGAAGGTAGCTCTTAATATGTATTTCTTCTTCCCCTATGGTAATAAAATCCTTTCCCTTGCTGACAATAATTCTGAAAAATTCCGAGAGAGACACAACAATATCAATTGCCTCTCTATTTTTCTCACCTTCAATCAACCAAACAATTGTATCTAGTGTATTATATAAAAAATGGGGATTTATCTGAGTTTGGAGCAGCTTTGATTCCATATGCCTCAGGTTTTCCTGCTCAAGCTTAATACTTTTTACCTGCTGCTCCAGCTTTATAGCCATGTCGTTAAAGCTGTCTGACAGTATCGATAGCTCATCATGATTTTCACAGGTTGTCCTGGTTGTGAAATCTCCCTTCGCCACCATAGCGGTCTTTTCGCATAGCATCTTAATGGGCTTGGTAATACTGTCGGTTACAAGAATATTAACCAAGACAGAGGCAATAATAATTGAAGATAATGCCACAATCATTGTCACAATAACATTGGTCACCTGCTCATTGAGGCTCTTTCTTATGGCTTCAAAATTCTGAGTTTCATAGTAAATATAATACTGAATCTCCTCCTGAAACATTTCTGTTAGAATATAGATATCAGATTCCAGCATCTTGATATTTTCTTCATAGTGACCTGTCTGAGTCAGATTATCACGTATTTCATTAATCCTGTCCTTTAGGGTATCCAGGTTAAGCAGTATTCTCTTAATCCAATCCAGGCTTTCTCTGCTGGAGGTTATCTCCTTTAGCTTTGTGAAATCCTCTCTTGCGTCCTCTATCAAGGTATATGGGTTTTTCAGATCATTATTTTTATCAATGGATTCGAAAGTTTCTGCTTCCACAACAATCTTGTACATGCTTTCGTCCATTTCTTCTTTAAAATTAAGATTATAATTATTTGCTGAAGTAATTCTTCGTACTATGGTGTCATAGGAGGTACTATAATTATACAGAGCGGCTATTTGGTAAACCGATAGAATAATCATCGGTATGATGATTACCAAGGCTACCATGAAAAGCTTCAATCTCAAAGGATACTTGATTGGATTTCCATAATTATTTATTATCATTCTTCACCTTTACCCTGCAGCCTGTATTCCGAAGGAGTGCAATTCTGCGTCTTTTTGAATATATAGCTAAAATAATGAGAATCCAGATATCCTACCAAAAACCCAATCTCAGTTATCTTTTTATTTGTGCATCTTAAGTAGTCCTTGGCCTTCTCCATTCGGATATCGGTTAGATATTCTATAAAGGTCATTCCTGTTTCCTGATTAAATAGTGAGCTGAAATAATTGGGGCTGAGATTTACCGTAGATGCAACCTGATCCAGTGTAAGGTCACTCATTGAATATTTTAGGTGCATGTATTCCTTTGCTTGTTCAATAAGTCCTGCATACCTTTTCTGACTGTTTTTATTACGAAGCTCTATTGCCTCCTTCAGTATGGACTTATAGAATTTACAGCAGTCCTCAAAGCTGGATAGAGAATCATTAACACCATCTATACTCTTAAGGCTGTTTTCAATCTTCTCCTTTGGGTAGTTAAGGGTTTTTAGGAATTTCATAATAGCTGAGTATCCATCCATTATGATATAATGCCTGAAAAGAGTTGAATGCATAGCATTAGAGCCGAAGCCGTCAAAATAGCTGTCTACAAATTCATCAACATCGTGAACGGTCCCCCTCTTTAAAAACTCCTCAAGTAAATTTCTATCAAGCTTCTCAAGATTTAACTCACTGACATTAATCTTGTTTCCTATGCGGGACTTCATATCATTAACGTCATTATAGGACAAGAACTGATCCCTGCTTTCAAAATAACGGAGAGAAAATGCACTGTTGGCATCAAGATAGGATTGCTGCAGGTCACGAACACGGTAAACAACTCTGCCAATTCCTCCAAAATAATGTACTCTGTCCTCACAGATATCAATCAATACACTGCACAACTCCCGGGTTAATTCATGAATCTGTAATTCATTCTCACCCATAAGTACAAAAGCCCATCCATCCATACCACGCTCAAATACTTTTATGTTATGGAATTTGCTCAGAGCTTGGATCATTCTGGTTTCACACTGTACTAGCTCGTTGGAGTACTCATACATATCCTCTTGCCCTTTAAATTGAAACAATAATACGCAGAAGACTCTTGCCACCATATCAATTCCAAGCTCTTCTTCTTGTTCAAGTATCTGTGCAAGAGACATCTTTCCGCTTACCAAGGCATTAAAAAAGTCCTTCCTTTTCTCACCCTGCTTTTGATAAACTAACTGTTGATACTGATCCAATATCTGTTTTTCTTTTCGTTCTTTTTCAATTACTGTGGCAGCATTTTTTACTGCTGCCACCAGCTTACTTGAGGTTATGGGCTTAAGCAGGTACTCACTGACGCCTATGTCAATTGCTTGCTGGGCATATCCAAAATCACTATACCCGCTGATAATAATTATTTTCAACTGAGGCATATCTTTTTTTAGTAATTTACTTAACTCAAGACCATCCATAAACGGCATTTTTATATCGGTAATCAGTATATCGGGCTGTTCTCTGATAATCATAGGATAAGCCAATTCACCGTCACTCTCGTCTCCCACAATTATGAAGCCCTCTTCTTCCCAGCGAATCTTATTCTTGATCCCTTCTCGTATTACAATTTCATCTTCCACCAAAAAAACCTTATACATAGTTTTCCCCCCGGAAAATCTCATAAAGTGTATATAAAAAATTATATTCTATTAATTATCTGAGTATATGGTAAGCTCAACTAAGCTATTTTATTTGAGAACAAAGTAATAATATCATAATAATTTGTTGAATTGTAAATTATTTTCATGGATATAAGACCCTTTAAACCTAAAATAACCCTCCTTATGCGTCCAATAAACGCACACCGAGGGTTATTAAGTGAACAGCAGTCTTTAGTCCTAAACCACAAAGAACATTTTTTCTCCTATTGCATATTTTCTTCATTGTATAAAAAGCTAGCCGCAAAATCTATTACAAAGTGAAGAATTATACTAGGAACCAAGGATCCTGTTACCAGATACAACGCTCCCAGCATAAATCCAATCAGTGCGGTTTTCACTATACCTACCATTCCTTGGTATATATGAGCTACTCCAAAAATAGCCGAAGCGACTATCAGAACAATATAGTTACTTATACTTGGAAAAACCGAAGCCAGAATATAAAACAAGAAACCCCTGTAAACAATTTCTTCACCTACTGCTGCAGTTACAGAGCATAAGGCAAACCAACGTTTTTCAGCCTTTTTTCTAGGAATCATTATGTCCTCGCCACTTGTTGTTACCTTTCTCTCCATTACCTTACCAATTTCAATCCTGTATTTTTCACTATAAATAAACATCAGTATCTGATACAGAAGAAGGATTAGTAAGCCTCCGGAAACTATATATGTAGCAATCGCAAAAATCAAGTTCACATCGTCGCTGATTCCTACAGGCATTTTAAAACCTATTGTCCTAAATGACCTGTGGAAAATAAGGAGGACGGCAATACATGCAAAGGTCTGTGCCCAGCCCCAGAGTATATTTGATTTATATAGCTTAATCCGCCTTTCTTGTGTGATTTGTTTATTCTTTATACCCCTAACTGAATAAAAGCCTTCAATTGCTGCAATAATAGTAACTATCATAAACCCAACTAAAACATAGACTTCAACCATGCCCTTATACCTCCGCTATTAATCTAGTATTGATTTAACTTAAGTTGTTTCTAATATAATAACATTTTATTTTAACTTTTCAAATTACTTCAATTCAATACGAGTATATTTGTCACCCAACAATCTGCCACCTGGTTTAGCGATTGGTCATAAATTGTAAATTCATAAAAAATACCCTTGGTATGTTCTATAAAACATACCAAGGGTATTTAAGCTTCAGTTTGGCGGTGAAGCCAACAGGCTGGTAAACCAAGCGATTGTATAAATGCAACCTATAAACAATCCGAATTCACCATGACTCAGGCTTACCTATCTACTTTTTTCCCGACGTTATAGCTTTCGCTTCAATAACCTTTTTGTAAGGGGCTAACATTCCTTCATTCATTTTGTTGCCCATCTTAGCCTTTAGCTTCGGGTTTCTGATCAGTGCTCCCACCAGATACATTTTTAGCATAGTGCCTCGCTTTTTCTGGGGGAAGTCATATTGCTTATGAGCCTTATAAAACCGGTGGTCAGCCCTCATCATACCCTGCATAAGCCAGATTAAATCTCTGAATATCTTCATACCTCCTACACCAAGAAAATTAGATGGCTGGACATACCTGTGCTTTATTGCATAGTTAAGCCTGTCTGCCAACTTATCTATTTCATTATCCGGGTCAAACTCATCAGTAGCCACCCCGGCCAGGAAGTTGCCCCCCACCTCGGCCCTGCCTTCAACTATCAGCTGAAGATTTGCTTCCTTGCTATAATTACCACTTATAAGATAACCGAAGGGCATTCCCATAGTTACAGTTCTATGTCCATTGCAGAACTGTCTGTCGTCATAGGTTTTAAACCTGGACCCCATGGAGTGATCCTTAATGGAAAAGGCGATAACTATAGCATCTGCTGTCTGAATATTTTCCCTCAGGAAGGAATCAAAGCCATCCTTATAGATGCATTTGCCGTCTATTGCACAGCTAAAGCAGCCCAGGCAGCCACCCTTAAAGGGAAACTCGGCAATATTTATCATAGTCGAATTCAATGGAAGTTTAGCCATAAAGCGGCTAATCATATTCCCAAGCTGGGTATCCTCTTTATTTAAGTCAGCTACAAGCACTACATTACCCGGCTTTCCTGTGGTATTTTCCAATTGCGCTACTGGAATATGCTTTACTTCACCAAGAGGCTTTGGGAGTGCCTCATACACGCTATTTTCCACACACCAGCATACATAAGCAAAGAAATCCTCAGCGTTCTTCTGACCCTTCTTTGATAATAAATCCTCCATATCCGCCGAAAGACCTTTTATGAAACGCATTCCAATATCCTGGCAGTTTTCCTGTATGTACTTATGAGCCGTTACGTCATAAAAATGCTTTGAGGTTGAGAGCTGAGTTGCATACTTACCGTTGAAATCAATTCCCGAAGCCTTCATAAGCTCTACAAACCTATGAAGCTGGCTTGGTGCAATAAATGTGTATACAGGATAGGAAAAGAGAATTAACTCAGCCCTTTCGATTGCTTCAACAGCAGTAGTGAAATCCCTTTCAAGGCTTCTGATTTGACTTCCCACATTCAGTATCTCAAACTTGTGCTCAGGGTGCTTCTTTTCCAAGTAAAGCACTGTTTGTAGAGTTATGCTATAGCTTCCCTTTGGGCTTCCGTTCAATACTAGAATTTTCATGATAATATTCTCCTCATTTTTTTATCCGGCCTTACATTCCTCATAAGGAATACACTATTGCTCACGTTCCTGCTTATGGGCCGACAGCTTCATTTAAACTACACTGTTAACCTCGGGATATATGCAGGATTTGATATGTATCATTTTCGCACAAGCCTTCGGGACGCTGGGTATAAAAATAAAACTGACTGTACTCCCATTTGTCAGGATTATATATACACACTCTTCCGGTATATATATTATCAACTTGAGGCGGGTTGGGGATACTATCAGAGAAAGCAGACAATGATAACTCCGGTTTCATGTCCCTTCTATCTTTCAAAACGAATTTGGAATCCATAAAATTGTCTTTCAGGTCAATTACAAGGGGTATTCCAATCTCTATATTCTGCCAGCCGAAGGACCTTAATATATTATCGTAAAAGCCTTCAAACAAAAACTTATTCATTCCCTTAGTATCATTCCAAATATAAAGTGGTGAATATATATTTTCAAAACTGTCCACAGCTCTTTCCTGTATCAGGTAGCATTTAAATAATAAATCTTGAAAGCCATCTGTCTTATATCCATTCTCAGCGACTCTTTTTCTGATTATCCGCATATCATAATCAGAGGGCAAATTGATTCTATATTGCATCCCAATCATAAATTGTACTCCTCGTAATATATTTAGTGCTATTGTTTTTATTTTAGCATTAGTATACATATAATATTACCATCTTAAACGAAAATTGTTTAAGGTCTACATAAAAAAACCTCAAAATCGTGTTATAACAAACACAATTTTGAGGTTTTTGGCTCACTTGCCTCTAAATTCCATCAAAGGCTGATTTAACTCTGGATAAATCCGGGATTGAAGGAATTGCTCCTTTTTTCTCAGTACTCATTCCGGCAGCTATATTTGCCATCATTACTATTTCTGAGAGCTTACCCTCCGATATTTCATTAAAATTCATACCACTATTTAGAAACCCGTGTATTAGTGTACCCCAAAAGGTATCTCCGGCACCGGTAGTGTCCACTACAGCAGCAGGATATTCCGGAAAAGCACCTATATACCTCTCTGTAGCATAGGCACAGCCTTGATGTCCCAATGTGATAGCCGCAAAGCTAAGTCCATATCCAAGGAGCTCCTTAAAGCAATCCTCGAGATATGTTTTTCCTGTAACCATTTTCGCCTCCTCAAGGGAAAGCTTGGCTATATTGGCATAACTCAGCCCTTTTTTCATTGCTGCTATTGCAGTTCCCTCGTCCTCCCACAAAAGTGGTCTGTAATTTGGATCAAAGGATATTATCTTCCAGCAGGCGTTAGCATGCTCCACCGCCTTTATGGTTGCAGAAAGTGAAGGCTCGTGGGTCATTGATAAGCTTCCGAAATGAAATATCTTACATGCCTCTATAAGCTTCAAATCAATTTCCTCTTCGGAAAGACAGGTATCAGCACCATGATTTCTATAAAAGCTAAAGCTTCTGTCACCCATTTCATCCAGAGTAACAAATGCCAAGGTGGTATTGTGACTCTGATCTGAAATAAGATTCCTGCAGTCAATGGATAAATCCAGAAGCTGCTTCCTTAAAAACTCACCGAATACATCGTTTCCCACTTTGCCAATAAAAGCGCATTTCGCTCCGAATTTCGATAAAACAGCTAATACATTAGCTGGAGCTCCACCGGGGTTCTGTTCAAAGCATTTTGTCAAACCATCGTTGGAACGAATCTGTGTAAAATCAATAAGAAGCTCCCCTAAAGCTACAACGTCAATCATAATTATGGCCATGCCCAGCATTTCACACTAGATAATTGGCTGAAATGGCATGGGCTCGGTACCTCCTTAACTCATTAATTTATATACCTTTCAACCTTCACCGGACAATAATATTCGGAAAAGTATTTACTCCAAAAAATCATCAAATTTCGATTCCATTGGGGTAAAAAATAGTTTTGAGGCCTGAGTTGCCTGATACTATGCCCTCAAACACCTTCGGTGCGTCCTCCAAGGATAGCCTCTTATCTACAAGGTCTGTCAAATTGATTCTTCCGCTTCTAGCAAGAGCAACCGCCTTACCAAAGGTTTTTTTAAGTGCGAAGCTTCCGCAAAGCTTCAGCTCTCGTCTGAACACTTCATAGGGGTTTATTGTTATGGCGCTATTATCGGGACAAACACCAAAGAAGAGTAAGGTACCAGCGTCCTTTACATATTTCACTTCCCCCTCAATAACCTTCGGAACACCTGTACAATCAATAACAACCTCATAGGAGTTAACCAATCCCAGCTTTTCAAATTCTGCCGATGTATAAGTGTGGTCTGCTCCCAGTTTTTTAGCTAATGCAAGCTTACTTTCAAATAGATCAACTACAGTAACGCTTGCCGCCCCATTTATTGACGCCAGTTGAGCATGCATGAGCCCTATTGGCCCTGCACCGAATATAAGCACAGAAGCGCCTAAGGGTATACCTGCCCTTTCCTGCCCATATACCACACATGCCAAAGGTTCTACCATGGAGCCCTCAGTGAAGGTTAACCCCGAAACATCAAATACGCAACGCTCAGGTACAGTTAAATACTGGGCAAAGGCGCCATGCCTTGTAACTCCCACAACATCCATATCCAGACAAAAGTTCTGACGGTTTTCCTTACAGGCTTCACAGGACTCACAAAAAATGTTTGGGTCTGCTGCAACATGCTGCCCAACCTTGAACCCAGTAACGTTCTTTCCAATACCTGCTACTACTCCGGAAAATTCATGCCCCGGAATTCTTGGATAGCTCCCAAAATACTCACCTTTATATATGTGGACGTCAGTACCGCAAACACCTGCTGCCTTGACCTCAAGAAGTATTTCATCATCAGCGGGAACAGGTATTTCTGCATCACGAGTTATTCCCACGTAAGGTTTTTCTATAAAAAAAGCTTTCATTGTTAGCTCTCCTTTTTTACTCAAATATAATAGCAACCTTAAAATCACCATATTTCCCTGATGCGTAGTCGAAAGCCGTCTCCCATTCTTCAATCCTAAAGGTTTTTGAAACAAGCCCATTTGTTTTCAATTTGCCATTTGATATGTTTTCAATCACGAAGGGATAGCAATATGGGCTTAAGTGAGAACCAAGAACATCCAGTTCCTTTCTGTCGCCAATAATAGACCAGTCCACTGTAACAGGCTCTGCAAATACGCTGAATTCCACAAAGCGGCCTAATTTTCTTATCATATTTAGCCCCTGAACAACACTGGAGGGATGACCTGTGGCTTCGATGTATATATCACAGCCATAGCCCTCGGTTAATTCAAGTACTTTAGCTACAACATCCTCTTTACCGGGATTCATAACTATATCAGCGCCGAACTCTTTTGCTTTCTCCAATCTAACATCAACCATATCAAGGACTATTAATATCTTAGGATTTTGCATTCTTGCATATGTAATCATGCCAAGGCCAAGAGTTCCAGCTCCGGATATAACCACCACATCATCATTGCGAATCTGAGCTCTGTCTACTGCATGCTTTGAGCAGCCATAGGGCTCAATTAACAGGGCGTCTGACAGAGGCATTTCATCCGGAACTCTTGAGATAACAGCGGTTTTAGGAAATCTCACATATTCAGCCATTCCGCCGTTGTTGTCCTTCTGAAAACCAAAAATAGCATGGGGTTGGCACATCCAGTATCTACCGCTCTTACAGAATTTACACTCACCACATGGGACAATCTGATCTGCTATAACTCTTTCACCAATATGAAAGTCCTTTACATTTTCACCCACTTCAACTATGCGGCCTAAAAACTCATGTCCTGGAATAAAGGGTGGTTCCACCCATGCCGATTGGTTTTCATCACCCCAATACATAGCTGCCCCATGCTGACACTTCAAGTCTCCTGCGCAGACGCCACACCCTTCTGTTTTAATGATAATATCATCCGGTCCGCACTCGGGTGAGGGATAGTTGGCCTCAAACCTATAATCCCCTTTTCCATATGCTACTAAAGCTTTCATTGTTGCCGGTACATTTCCCATAGTAGATCTCCTTTCAATTTAACGATTTTGGTAAATTATTTTATGTTAATATATTTTTGACGCGGAAAATACAATCTTGTGGCCAAGGTAATGCTTTTTACTATACGATGGCGCCTTGCTCAGCCAATTTTTTTACCAAAAGCTCAGTGTCCATGTCGCTCATGGAACAGTTATTATGTAAATGAATAGCTGCAGCCGTACCTGCCGCCTGTCCCATTGCCATACAGGTTGCCATAACTCTGATTGAACCGAAGGCAGGTACATCGGCACATACACAGCGGCCGGCTGTAATCAGGTTGTCACTGCCAACGGGAACAAGTATACCGTAGGGTATATTGTATTCTTGCTTTAAAGAGATACAATCCTGCTCGATACTATCGGGCTTGTGAATATCTATTACATGGGTCCCCTTGGCAATAGTATCTTTAAAGGACTTTGGATTTAGTACGTCATCGGCAGTCATTTCATACATTCCGACAATACGATAGGTTTCACGAACTCCGGCCTGTGTTCCCGATTTTAGCAACCAGCAATTTTTGAAGGCAGCAAAATTCTCCCGCATAATGTTTATCACCTTGAACAGATTCTCCCTCAAATTGCACTCAGCCCTGGTAAACTCCTCGGGAGAGCTGGCATCGACACCTTCACGTAACAAATTGATAGTAACAATACCATCTTGAAAATGCCTGCTTATCCATGGACCACCAAATATCGGCATTTCACCCTTTTGGTTAAGTTCAGTCAATCTTCCCCTTATTTCTGCACTAATGGGCATTTTCTCATCTACCGCATCAGCGAATAAGTCCTTGAGGGCATCAGTATCCACTCCACCCAGTTGAAACCATAGTGAGGCAGGCTGGAGCTTAGTTTCCTTGGTGGTTTTAAACCCTGCCGCCCGAACCAGATCAGCATCCCCCGTACAATCAATAGCAGCCTTGCAGCCATATGCAACCCGTCCTGCTTTGTTCTGTACAATTACATGAGTGACCTTACCATCACTCATAACACAATCTGAAAAGTAAGTATGATATAGCAGAGTAACACCGCTCTCAAGAAGTAATTGCTGAGCAGCCAGCTTGAACATCTCGTCATGAACCGGAACATTACCGCTATCAAGTGTAACGTCAGCCCCATTCAATTCACTTATTCGCTTCATAAGCTCAAAGGGAATTCCATCTATAATAAGTTTTTTCTTTTTCTTAAAAATACTTATTGGCGTTACCAGAGCGGCAGATGCCATTCCCCCTACAAAGCCATAGCGCTCAAGCAGAAGTGTCTTTGCCCCGTTCCTGGCTGCAGCAATGGCTGCAATGATGCCTGAAGGTCCGCCTCCGCAAACAATCACATCGTAGCTGGCTATAACCGGAATTCTATCGTCATTTTTACTAATAAACATGATTTCCTCCCTATAAATCTGACTTGTTTACACACTCTTATAGCTTTTCAAAGCACTCGGTAATGGTACCGTTCCTCCCGCAGCTTACTTAACAGGTTAATCAAAAAGCTCCACTCCACGTTCAACCAGAACCTTCTGTACTTCTCTGAAGTCCACAGCACGTGGTAGTATTCCCTTCTGGGCTGCAAGTGCGGCAGTTACTCCAGCCGCCTCACCAATTGCCATACAGATTGACATAACTCTATAGGACGCATGAGCACGGTGGGTTCCGGAAATACATCTGCCGGCCAGCACTAACCCGTCGAGACTTTTGGGAATCAGACTGCGCAAAGGAATGTCATAGGGAGTAACCTCCTCCGGAATACCTTCGGCCTGTGCACTGCCTGAAGGATTATGAATATCCACAATAAAGCTTGCCTTATGTACGATAGCATCTTCAAATCTGCGTCCTGCTCGCAAATCCTCATCATGAAGGATATATTGTCCTATAAAACGTCTGGTCTCACGAACTCCAAGAGTATTTGCAGTACTTTTTACAATGCAGTTCTGATAGCCATCAACATACTTTCTAAGGAAATCAGTTACTATATCAATTTGAGTACGCAAATCAATTTCTGCTCTTTCCAAATCCTCGCTCATAAGTGCAGAAACGCCATTTGTCTGTGTTGTATTAATAACACGTTCACCTGGCACTGCTGTTCGGAAAGAACGAACAGATGCCGCATTAGGCGGTAAATGCCCTTCCTTGCAAAGTCTGGTTGTATAATCTAGAAATCTCTCACCCTTGTAGGTAACATAGTCAAGCTCACCAATACAGGTCAGGGCATCCTCCTCAACACCCTGCAAACGGAACATGAGGGTAACAGGCTGTACCAGAGTATCCCCGTCACGTCCCATCTCATATTCTGCTCCTGCGAAGTATGCAACATCACCATCCCCGGAGGCATCGATAAAGGTTTTAGCCCGAACTACCCGCATGCCTGTCTTTTGGGAAATGACAATGCCTGTAACTCTTTTTCCATCTGTTATTGCATCAACAACAGGAGTCTGCAAATATACCTTAACCCCTGCTTCGTGTGCAAAATCTATAAGTACGCGCTTTGCTTTTTCAAAGTCGTGAGTTTGCTGTGTAACACCTGTTTCATCACTGTCCGGTACACCAAGACGCACAATAAGCTCGTCTCTTAAGGTTCCCTTAGACACACTTCCGAGTATTGGCGCAACCGCACCGTTTGTCAAATTGCCTCCCAAAGTACCATAACGCTCTATTAGTGCGGTTTTAGCACCCATTCTGGTCGCCGATACAGCTGCGCAAATACCGGCAGGACCGGAACCGATGACAACAACATCAAATTGTGCTGATACCTCTAAAGTTTTTTGATATGCTACTGCTTCAAAATCCATGTCTGTATCCTCCTAAGGTTATAACTCCTAATTCAATGAATCTTCTCAGCTTTAGATAAAATTCATATAATTAGGCGGCGTTTCAACGAGGCCAAAGCGGACCCCACATACTATAAGAAGCTGGAGACATCCATTTCCCCGTTATAAGCATTAGTGCAGATCCTTATTAATCTGCACTAATGCTATATACACTTATCTTGATTTACACTTATCTTAATTAGTCACCTAAAAACGCTCCTTGCTCTTTCAGTGTTGCACAAAGCTGTTTTACATCAATAGTAGCGGGGAGCTTACCTTCCTTAATAGCTAATGCCGCTGCAGTACCAGCTGCCTGACCGAATATAATACAGCAAGGTATCATACGAGTTGCCGAGCCTGCTATGGCATCAGCTGAGAGTGAACGTCCTGCTACAAGCAGATTGCTCACATTCTTTGGTACCAGACAGGTGTATGGAACACCAAAGTACGGACCCTTTTCAAGGGTATAATAGGTTCCACCCGGGTCGCTCTTGTTGTGAGTATCCATATTTGTTGCCAGAACAGCTATAGAGTTGTCCGGTACACGGCAATTTATAACGTCATCAGCTGTCAGCTTGTATAGACCATCAATATGTCGGGTTTCACGAATCCCTACTCTGGCAGCTGTACCCATAAACTTTGCATTCTCAAAGCCTACAGCGTACTTCTTCAAAAAGTCAAATATTTTATGAGCTTGCTTCATGCCAATTAGTTCAGCCTTGGTTAAATCCTCGGCATTGGTTCCATCAATGTCCAGAATACGAGAAACGTTTATGCGATACTCTCCAGGCTCAGTATCTTCAAACAGACATATCTCTGCACGAGGTATATCTCCCCATTCCTCCTGTTTTTCTCTGATTAACCAGCTGAAGGGGCCATAGAAAGGACGGATTTCATCCCTATGCTCCTTCATATGAGCCTTCAATCTTTCCGAATCGACATTGCATACTCGGAAAAACATTGTAGCCGGCTGCATATTTCCGTCATTAATGTTGCCCAGCTCATAACCGACTCCCGATCTCGCCGCCACATCTGCATCACCCGAGCAGTCTATTATGACCTTTGCACGTATTACTGATATTCCTGACTTGTTGGCAATAACCACGCCAACAATTTTATCCTCTTCTTTTAGTACGTCAATAAACTGTGTGTGAAGGAGGAGCTCGGCACCGGCTTCAAGAATCATGTCTGAAGCTACCATTTTTAAAGCCTCGTGATCAAAGGGTCCCACATGGTCATGTCCAATCTTATAGAAGCCTGCCCGGGAGGTTTCAGACCTTACTTCACTGGGATGGATAGCTCCGCCTATTTCTATCAGGCGGCCGACAATCTCTTCGAAGATACCTTTTATGATCTGTTTTTCACTCTTTGCATCATAGGCTGTCATAAAAGGACCTACCAGACCGTTGGTAGCTTGTCCGCCAACGCATCCGGCATAATCAAAAACTAAGGTTTTTGCACCATTCCTTGCTGCGCATATGGCTGCACCTATACCCGCAGGCCCCGCACCAACAACAAGAACATCTATATCACGATAAACAGGAAGTTCTTTTGAATAATTTATTTTGCTCATATCCTTCTCCTTATCATATATTTCGTTATTTAGTTTTGTAGCAGCCCCACTGAGCTGCTACAATAAATCTGCTATAGTTTATTTTTTACCATAGAACTCATCATACCAATTCTGCATCTCTGTTCTTATCTTGTCACCGCCACCATTTGCCCAGTCTGACTGGAAGGTTTTGAGGTCATCAATTTTCTTAGTACCGCCAATAAGCTGGAGGATGAAGTCGCTAGTAGCCTTAAACAAGGACTGATTGTACTTGGAGTAATTTTCCAAGGAAGGCATGAATCCGAAGGTATTATCTACAAAAACCTCTGGTGTTTCTTTATTTGCTTTATTTGTGACCGCATCAAATGCTGCCCACATAGCATCGCTCTTTCTTACACGTGAAGGCCACTCTTTTGCGAAGGCTGCCTCATCGGTACTATTCAGGTACCAGTAGGAGTTACCACGTTCCTCTGAGAAAATAGGATTAATTGGTTTAATAGAACCATCAGTATCATAGGTAAAATGTGTACCTTCAACACCAATATTGAGGTAGAGCTGATTTTGCTGCTTGATGTTAATCCAGTTAATAGCATGCTCAGCATTCTTGGAACTCTTAAGTATACAAGTCACCTGATTTATTGCTTCAGTCTTCATATACTTGCAGGTGCCATCAGAACCTGCTAGTGCACTGATATAGCCAAGGTCATCATATGTCAGGTTAAGACCCTCTTTACTTGTCATGATTGGAGTAGTAACGGCAACACCTGTACGGTTGGAAGCTGCTATGATTGCCTTACCGGAGGATATTTTTTCGTTTACGGTAGTTGTGTTGTTAACCGCCCAATCGCGATCAATAAGTCCCTCTTTAGATAGTTTCTGCATGAATTCAATCAGTTTTGGGAAATTCTCATGTTCTGTCATGTAGAAGACTTTACCGTTGTCATCAATCATCCAGTCATTATATATACCGAATGCAGATGTTATACTCTGGGGGATATCCCAGTTAACAGAT
>JAEZIV010000010.1 GCA_023436515.1 Bacillota bacterium | reverse complement strand
GGTGGCCTAAGAAGAATAGGGCATGATTCTTTTGAATAGTATGAACAATGATAGTGGCATCTGGAACAGACTTTACAAAGCTTTTTACCACAATTGTTTATAGGGCAGAGTGAAGTTAAGGAACAGGAGTGCCGATTATTACAGTCGTTGAAAGACTTACCTATGCAACCTGATTTTTTGAACCGAATATGATTTTTTACTTCTTTAGATACAGTTGTGCAATCCTTATCCAGTTCTCTTCCAATAGCTTTAAACGAGAATCGAGCATGTAAAAGCTGTTCAATTGTAATTCTTTCAGATAAAGATAAATGTTTATTATTTGCCATAATGGTACCCTCCTAAAATATACCGGCATCATAAATCCTGGCAAATTATAGAATACCATAAAAGATTGAAAAACTAACTTCCACATGCATGTTTGTAAGAGTTACTTCCATATATGATGTAGAACAGGGTGGAATTTAACTTTTCAATTGAGGTAGGCTTTTGGAGTATATGAATAAATTTATTTTGATGTTGTAAATAAATATGAAATATGCTAAAATACTTTAGGTATGTTTTTTTTCAACCATTAACTACGTTTTTGGGTTCTCCGTCCAATTACATGGTTTATGGCGGTTAATATTAATTTAATTATGGAGGTTACAAGCATGTTTAAGGAAGTAAAGCAGGAAATAATTTCTAAGTATCAGCTTCACGAAGGTGATACAGGTTCACCGGAGGTACAGGTTGCAATTCTTACAGAAAGAATAAACCACCTCAATGATCATTTAAAGACTCACAAGAAGGATCACCATTCAAGAAGAGGTCTTTTGAAAATGGTTGGTGCAAGAAGAGGTCTTTTGAATTATCTTCAAAAGAATGATATTGAAAGATACCGTTCAATTGTTGAGAAACTTGGTCTAAGAAAGTAATTATTATAGGACAGGCAGGCTAAGGCCTGCCTGTTTCTGATTATTTAACAATAGTTTATTCAAATAATGGTTAAATAAGAAGAAAAAATAGTGAAATAATACTAATAATATCTGCATATGGCTATGGACGGTAGAAGGTAGATTGTACGCCAAAAGGTCAAAGGTTTGACGTAGAATCTTCATGCTACAGTCTATAGTTTTAAATAGCATATGAATGGGGAGTAAAATTTGATTGTCAATTTCTCTCCATGAACTGAAAATCCCAAGTATGATTTTCCAAATTTTAATCTATAGGAGGACAAGCATGTTAAAAACATTTAGTATGGAACTGGCAGGGAGAACACTTACTGTTGAAACGGGTAAGTTGGCTCAGCTGGCTAACGGAGCAGCATTAATAAGATATGGTGACACAGTAATAATGTCAACAGCTACAGCATCTTCTTCACCAAGAGACGGTATAGACTTTTTCCCTCTCAGTGTTGATTATGAAGAACGTTTATATGCC
Organism: Bacillota bacterium; assembly: GCA_023436515.1. Classification (GTDB taxonomy): domain Bacteria; phylum Bacillota; class Clostridia; order Acetivibrionales; family DSM-1351; genus Ruminiclostridium. Next base: position 3,093 of record JAEZIV010000010.1, on the reverse strand, counting down.
GTAGGTAAAATTCCCGGAGGCTTTATTAAAAGAGAAGGAAAGCCTTCTGAAAAAGCAATATTAACCTCAAGAGTTATTGACAGACCTATCAGACCACTTTTCCCAAAGGATTTGAGAAATGATGTGGCAGTAGTAAATACTGTTATGTCTGTTGAACAGGACAATTCACCTGAAATTGCAGCTATGATTGGTGCTTCTATTGCCATCAGTATTTCCGACATTCCTTTTAATGGACCAATTGGTGGAGTTATACTCGGACTTATCGACAACGAGGTTGTAATAAACCCAAATGAAGAACAGCGCAAAAACAGCAAAATGTATGTTACCCTTGCAGGAACCAAGGAAAAAATAACTATGATTGAAGCCGGTGCTGATATAGTTCCTGATGAAGTTATGCTGGATGCAATCAAAAAAGGTCATGAAGAGATTAAAAAGATCTGTGACTTTATAAACGACATAGTTAAGGAAATTGGCAAGCCAAAATTCACATATGAATCAGCAGATGTGCCACAAGAACTGTTTGCAGCAGTTAAGGCATTCGGATATGAAACAATGCGCGAGGCTGTTCTTGCAACAGATAAGCAGGTTAGGGATGAAAAGGTATCAATGCTTACTGAAGACACTCAAGCTGCATTGGCTGAACAGTTCCCGGAAATGCAGTCTAAAATAAACGAAGCAATTTACAAGCTTGAAAAGAAGGTTGTACGTGAATATCTCTTGAAAGAGAAAAAGCGTGTTGACGGCAGAAGACTTGATGAGATCAGGGCTCTATCTGCAGAGGTAGGCATACTCCCAAGAACTCACGGTTCAGGACTTTTCCAGAGAGGACAGACTCAAGTATTGACAACTGTTACTCTTGGTGCAATGGGTGATGTTCAGATGCTGGATGGTATTGATACCGAGGAAACCAAGAGATATATGCATCACTACAATTTCCCGGGCTACAGCGTTGGTGAAGCAAAAACCTCAAGAGGTCCAGGAAGAAGAGAGATTGGTCACGGTGCTCTTGCTGAGAGATCACTTGTTCCTGTTTTACCTACTGAAACGGAGTTTCCATATGCCTTCAGGCTTGTATCAGAAGTTCTGATGTCAAACGGATCAACTTCACAGGGAAGCGTTTGCGGAAGTACCTTGGCCCTTATGGATGCCGGTGTACCTATCAAAGCTCCGGTTGCAGGTATTTCTGCAGGTTTGGTTATTGATGAGGAGAATCCTGATAATTTTATTACCTTTATGGATATTCAGGGAATTGAAGATTTCTTTGGTGATATGGACTTTAAGGTTGCCGGAACTACCGAAGGTATAACTTCTATTCAGATGGATATTAAAGTTGACGGACTAACCTATGAAATAATTCGTCAAGCCTTTGAATTAACCAAAGCAGGACGTCTGCAGATAATAAACGATGTTATCCTAAAGGCTATACCTGCACCTAGAAAAGAGCTTTCGGATTATGCTCCAAAGATAATTACAACAAATATAGATCCTGAAAAGATCAGAGACGTAATTGGACCCGGCGGAAAAATGATTAATAAGATCATAGCAGAAACCGGTGTTAAGATCGACATTGAGGATGACGGAAGAGTATATATTCTAACTCCTGATGCTTCAGCTGCCCAAAAGGCTTTGAAAATAATCCACGGTATTGCCAAGGATATTGAGCCTGGCGAAATATTCATGGGTAAAGTAGTAAGAATTACTACCTTTGGCGCATTTGTTGAAATACTTCCTGGAAAGGATGGACTCGTTCATATATCAAAGCTTGATAAAAAGAGAGTTGATAAAGTTGAGGATGTAGTGGCTATAGGAGATGAAATCCTTGTCAAGGTTACTGAAATAGACAAGCAGGGCAGAATCAACCTTTCCAGAAAAGATGCAATGACTGATGAAAATATACCTGAGGATACTAAGTAATGCTACTGGCTAAATATAAACTTGCACTAAAGAATCGAAACACTTGAGAATATAGATCCAAAATGTATATCAGGGCGTAGACACTGCTGTTTACGCCCAGTTTACTTTATTGAATGTGTTTAAAACAAATCCTGATTCCGGTAGGAAGCAACACATACAGAGCGTTACAATAGGTTCGGGAATTCAGTCAGGATATAATACAATATTTACAACGGCTTTGGAGGGCTTGATGTTTAAGAAAACAATGTTGGATAATGGATTGAGACTGGTATATGAGAAAATACCTTATGTCAGGTCCGTTTCTGTTGGAATATGGGTAGGAACAGGTTCTAGAAATGAAGACATGAAGAATAATGGTATTTCACATTTCATAGAGCATATGCTTTTTAAGGGTACCAATAAACGGACAGCAAAGGAAATCGCAGAGTGTATTGATGCTATTGGAGGGCAGATAAACGCATTTACCGGCAAAGAATGCACCTGTTACTATACAAAAACCCTTGACACACATTTAGAGGTTTCTCTCGATGTTCTTTCGGATATGCTCTTTAATTCTAAATTTACCAGTAACGACATCAAGGTTGAGAAGAAAGTAGTAATAGAGGAAATAGGAATGTACGAGGATACACCTGAGGAACTAGTGCATGATATATTTTCCGAAAATGTTTGGAGAAGCAATCCCCTTGGTTACCCAATATTAGGTACAAAGGAGTGTATTGATAAATTCAATAAAAAAAAGATAGATCAATACATGAAGGATAATTACACCCCATATAATACCGTTATTTCTGTAGCAGGAAATTTTGATGAAAGCTATTTGATTGAAGCGGTAAAGAAGTACTTCGGAGCTTGGCAGTATGATAAAAGCTTTAGCAGAAGCTATGAGGATGTAGAATATCATAAAAACATGGTGATAAGGGAAAAGGATACCGAACAGGTACACCTCTGCATAGGTTTTCAAGGCATTGTTCACGGCGACGAAAGAATATATTCTTTACTTGCCTTAAATAATATATTCGGAGGAGGAATGAGTTCCCGTCTATTCCAGAAGATAAGGGAAGAAAAGGGACTTGTTTACTCCATATATTCATACCCCTCATCCTATAAGGCTGCCGGCTTATTTATGATTTATGCAGGAATGAATCCTGAATATCTTCAGACTGTAGTTGACCTTACTAA
>JAEZIV010000462.1 GCA_023436515.1 Bacillota bacterium | reverse complement strand
CCATCGGACAGGGGGGCGGGCAAATTTCCTTGCAGGCAGAGTGTATAAAAAGGGTGGATGCCGGCAGAGTGGGAGTTGCCACCAGCACTTTCTACATTGGAGCAGATATTGGACAGGGGCTTGGTCCTATTCTTGGGGGAGAAATCTCGGCCCGCTTCAGCTATGCAACTACATTTTATTTGTGCGCGGCTATTATTTTGGCTTCAATGGTGCTTTTCAATTTCTACCAAAGAAAAGTATCCCGGCAAGCCCTTGCTGTTGTTAAGGCGGAAGAGTAGCTTTAGCTTCAATAGCAATTTTATTTTATGTTTAAATACAGGATGTGTCTGATTTGATTTTAGAACTAATTAATTTCAATCATAGATGTATCCTGTTTTTTAAGTTAAGTAGGAAAATGTGAAAACTTTTTCTTGATTTAATTACATTTTTTGTTTATTATAAATAAGTGCAAAATACAACGTTATTTTCAAAAATATTCATTTTATGACTAAATAGTAATAAAAAGTAAAGGAAGTGTACTATGAACAAAGCTATCAGGCTTCGGGAGGAGCTTGAGAATATAAGGGACTTACTGAACAGTGCTGCTGCAGAGATAGATGCCGAAAACTGTAACTATAGCCTTCTGCTGGAAATCAGTATAAAAATGGATCAAATAGTCCTTGAATACCTTAAGAACGATCCGTCCATATCTATAGAGGATATATCAGTAGTTTAACTAATGTTGATACATCTTACTTCATTTCGAAAGAGTAACGTTAATAGCCTCATGTGTAGCTTCACTCTCGAAAAATTCTATATTATTAATGAATTGCTAACACGCGTTCGCATTGATATAATGTGCATAGTAGGTGATTAATAATACTATGCATTTTTTTTGTGCTCATGCCTAATGATTTTTTATAGCGAGACTGCTTGTTTCAGGTAGTCTGTGTTATCATTAATACGGAACATTGATTGGCATTTAAACTAGCTATTGAATAAGGGGAATCAGTATGGGGAAATATTTGCTGGACATGACAAAATATGCAGCTCTAGGCCGCTCTGTTTCGGCTGAAAGTGCAGTACTACTAAAAAATGATGAAGGTGCTTTGCCTGTTAAAGAGGGAGAGAAAGTATCTGTCTTTGGAAGAATTCAATTTGACTACTACAAAAGCGGAACCGGCTCAGGTGGTATGGTTAACACAGAATATGTAATAAGCATTATTGAGGCACTTAAGGCAGATGAAAGCATATTGGTGGATGAAGAACTGTTAAATATATATGAAGGCTGGGTTGAGGAGCATCCCTATGACAAGGGGCAGGGCTGGGGACAGGAGCCTTGGTCACAGCCTGAAATGCCTTTAAGCGATGAAATAGTCGAATCGGCGTCAAAACGTTCGGACCTTGCTTTGGTAATTATCGGACGCACAGCAGGAGAGGATCAGGACTGTAAGGCTGAAAGAGGAAGCTACCTGTTGAGTGAGCTGGAAGAGGAGATGATACAAAGGGTATGTAAGTACTTTAGACGTACAGCTGTTGTTCTTAATACAGGTAATATTATTGATATGAAATGGGTTGCAAAGTATAATCCTGAATCGGTTATTTATGTGTGGCAGGGAGGTATGGAAGGCGGGTATGCAGCGGTTGACGTCCTTACGGGGAAGGTCAATCCATGTGGTAAGCTCCCCGATACCCTTGCAGCGGATATAGCTCATTACCCATCTACTTCAAATTTTGGTGGTGAAGCAGAAGCCATTTATGCGGAGGATATATTTGTAGGTTACCGTTATTTTGAAACTGTGGCAGCAGATAAGGTTTTATATCCCTTTGGTTTTGGACTGTCCTATACTGAGTTTGAAAGCACTACAGCAAGCTTTAAGGCCGACAATGAGAAGGTGATGCTGGCTGTTACTGTGAAAAATATCGGCAAATTAGCAGGGAAGGAAGTCATACAGGTTTATTTTTCTGCTCCCCAGGGTAAGCTCGGTAAGCCTGCAAAATGTCTGGCAGCATTCAAAAAGACCCACCTTTTGCAGCCTGGAGATAAAGAGCAGCTTGAGTTCATACTTTACCTCAAGGACATGGCCTCTTATGATGATAACGGCTGTACAGGCAATAAGTCCTGCTATATTTTGGAACCGGGACAATATAGAATTTACGCTGGAAATGATGTAAGAAGTGCAATGTTCGCTGGAAGTTTTGAACTTAATTCAATTATTGCCACTGCAGAGCTACAGGAGGTCTTGGCTCCTGTAAAGAGCTTTGATAGATTAAAAGCTATAGAGACCACTGACGGAGTAATAATGATCGAGGAGGCTGTTCAAACCCGATCAATCGATCTGGAGCAGAGAGTTTTATCCTCAAGGCCGACTGAAATTCCATTTAAAGGAGACTGCGGAATAACTCTGGAAGCAGTTTATGATGGAAAGGCTTCCATGGAGGATTTTCTAAGCCAGTTGTCTGACGAGGATATGGCGTGTATTGTGCGAGGAGAGGGGATGTGCTCCCCAAAGGTTACTCCTGGGACAGCTTCCGCCTTCGGAGGTTTGACAGGGAATCTGGGTAAATTAGGTATACCGGTAGGCTGTTGTGCCGACGGTCCTTCAGGTATACGAATGGATTGTGGAACAAAGGCTTTTAGCCTTCCAAATGGAACGGCTATTGCCTCAACCTTTAATGAGTCCCTTGTTGAGGAACTGTTCGAAATGGTGGGACTAGAGCTTAGAAAAAATCGAATTGATACATTGCTGGGACCGGGAATGAATATTCATCGAAACCCCTTAAACGGCAGGAATTTTGAATACTTCTCAGAGGACCCATTGCTGACAGGAAAAATGGCTGCAGCTCAGCTTCGGGGGATGCATCGTTACGGTACAACCGGTACAATTAAACACTTTGCAGCCAATAACCAGGAATTCAGACGTACATATCTTGATTCCGTGGTGTCAGAGAGAGCTCTTAGAGAGATTTACTTAAAAGGTTTTGAAATTGCTGTAAAGGAAGGCAATGCCTTTATGGTCATGTCTACATATGGGGCCATTAACGGCCTGTGGACTGCCGGGAACTATGACCTGCTAACTACTGTTCTGAGAAAGGAATGGGGTTTTGAAGGAGTAGTTATGACTGATTGGTGGGCAAAAATGAATGATGAAGGCATGGAGGCCCGCCAAAATAATACCGCGGCTATGGTGAGAGCTCAGAATGATATATATATGGTTGTTAATGACTCGGAAGCAAATAGTGCTGATGATAATACAATAGTCGGGTTAAAGGCTGGGACTATTTCAAGGGGAGAGCTGCAACGCTCGGTACGGAATATTTGCCAGACGCTTATGAGGCTGCCTGTTATGGACCGCTACCTTGGGAGACTGTCCCCGGAGGAGCTTGCTGATATTGAAAGCCGGGAGGCAGAAGGAACCGCAGCTTTTGATCTTAGCTATACCCCTGTTGAGGAAGAAACCTATCTCGACATTTCGAATATAAATACCGAAAGGGGTTCGGAGACATTATTCGGTCTTGAGTTTATAAAAAATTGCGCCATTTACAGCTTTAGTATGAAATTAAGCTCTGATTCAGGTGAAGTTGCCCAGCTACCATTGTCGATATTTATTAACAGGGATTTAGTAAGCATGGTGACCATAAACGGCACTAATGGTCAGTGGATTGAGAAATCCTTTGAAGTAGGGCCATTTTTCAGCAAGTTTAATTATATTAAGTTGTATTTTGGTCAGAGTGGATTAAAAATAGGAGAGGTTAAGCTGACCTACAAAAGAGATGCATAATAATATTACAATTTAACTATAACTGTTTTATGACTTGTAGCTTTCTATAGGCGGTAATATAATCAAAATGTACACAAGACTTGTGTAACGGTTGTCCGGAAAACCGAATCCTGCTAGAAAGGAGTGGTTTAAGTTGAAGATCATATTGGAGGTGGCCGCTAATTAGCGGCTTAGGGGGTGTGTTAACTATAACGGTTAACCACCCCATCCTTATTTCATAGCTTAGCAATTGCTATAAGTTGAAGGAATTTCGTCCAAAGTTATTCCTGAATTCGAGAGGAGTCATATTGGTAAATTTCTTAAACACGTTATTAAAGTGGTTTTGATAACTATATCCGAGGATACAAGATATTTCATGTACTGTTTTACATGTGAATATCAACAGGTTTTTACCTTCCTCTACCCGAACTAAATTGATATTATCCAAGAGGGACAGTTTTGTTTCTTTTTTTATCAGGCCGGATAAATATGCTGGATTTAGCCCAACATACTGAGCAAGTTTGTTCAAGGTAATCTTTTCTTTGTGGTGTTCCTTTATGTATTGAAGTACGCGTTTAATGTGCAGCGAAAATACAGTGCTGTTTGATATTGAAACAAGATAAGCAATACTCTCCAGGGCGTGGGCAGTTTTCAAAATAACCTCCTGGGGGGATTTGATGCTGTTAATAAGAGCTGCGAAGCTTGCAATCAATCCTATAACCCTTTTATACGGAGAATTTCCCTGTATTGCAAAAACTCCTGCTGTAGAGATAATTATTAAACACTTGTTTTTCAGGTATCTGTAGTTATCGTCAGGAATTTTTGTATCCCAGAATAAACCGGCATTTTCATTAAGAAGATCGATAATTCCGTCGGAATTCCCTTGAATAATCTTACTCTTTAGTTTGAGACAAAAACTATAATAAGAGAACTCCATTTCGTTTTCAGGCATATTTACGTCAATGTCCCCAAGCTCCTTATATATCGAGGGCAAGTCCTGCTTTTTAGGGCTGTATCTTTCCGGAAAGGGTGTGCACCAGGACTTTTCCTCAGAGGAGGCAAGCACATATAGTAGTTGACCGAGGTGCTGCAGCCTTTCATCTGAAACTATGGGTAGAATTCTCAGATAATTTTCAAATCTGTTCTTTTTGTGTAAGGGTAAGGTCTTAGTAAAGGGCATTACGTCCAGTGACTTTTGACCAGGCTGGTATAATATCAGGGGCCCTGCAATGAATGCTCCTTTATTACTCCTGTCATCGCATGCAATCAGCATTATATACACAAGATTGTTCTTTGTGTAAAGTGTTTTTAGCAGGCGTGAGTTTTCCTTCACTTGATTAAAAAAAAGATATATAAGCTCAATAACCTCACAAAAATCGGCAAATTCCTGTATTGCCTGGTAATCACAGTTTTCTGAGGTTACAGCACCCTCGGGCCCCGTGTTATCAATATAGAATAATGGTATATGTGTCGTTTCAGAAAAGGTGGCAATTATTTTTGCAAGGGTTGCTTTATCATACATAGTTCTTTCCTTTCTGGGAGAAAAAGTTAAAGGAATCTTAATTATATGTAAAAATTCTAAAACTCTTTTAAATATTATAATATACAAAATGCTACAATGTTAGCATTATTTTGACAAGTTGTTTTATTTAGTATGTTAATTTGACAGAATTCCGGTGGGGGGTTTATGACCAAACTAAAGGTAAGTGTATTTGATTGCAGATGTGGTGATGTTATTGCTAAGGATGTAATAAGCGATAAGGGTTTAATACTGGCAACTGAAAATTTAGTTCTCAATGACTTCATTATTTCTAAGCTAAAAACCATTGGTATTCAATCAGTGTGGATATTTAAAGAAAGCGGCCATACAAATAGTTATAGTGAGAAGAAGAAAAGCATAGTTGAAGAATATAGGAATACTGTTTTGACTGTAAAAAATGTACTTAATGATATAACCGCGGGGAGGAAGTTTGATTATAGCGAAATAAGAAAAATTTCTGAGTTAATGCTAAATAGAATTGACGGTATTGATGTGATAATTCAATATCTCAACGAGATTAAGGTTTATGATGATTATACCTATTCTCATTGTGTCAATGTGGGGTTTTATTCCATGCTTATCGGGAAAAGGCTTCAGCTCCAGGAGTCTAAACTGCTGGACCTGATACAAGCCGGTCTACTGCACGATATAGGAAAAATCAAAATTGATAATGAGCTGCTTAATAAAAAGGATAAGCTAACTTATGAGGAGTTTGAAGAAATAAAAAAGCACAGTAATTATGGGTATGAGGTTTTAAGTCAAGCTAACTTTATCTCTGACGAAATAAAAAAAGCTGTTTTGATGCATCACGAACGCATTGACGGCTCAGGCTATCCTCTAGGTGCAAAAGATCAAGAAATAAGCGAGTATGCAAGAATTGTTGCCATAGCTGATGTATATGATGCAATGACCTCCGATCGCCCCTATAAGAAAAGAGCTACACCCTTTGAAGCCTTTAATATGTTCAGGAATTCGGGGATTTGCACCTTTGATACCGCAGCACTTAACACCTTTTTGCTAAACTTTTCCACATATTTGGTGGGATCAAAGGTTAAGCTTGATAATGGCAAGGTGGGTGAGATTGTTTATATACCGCCACACGAAATAATAAATCCGATTATAAGAGTTGAATCCTCATTTTTAAAGCTTTCTCCAAGTGAAAGCCCTAGAATTGTTGGTTTTGTTTAGTAGATAGAGAGAATACTATACCATATAAGTAAGGCCTGTATATTACCCCTTTGAGAATATACAGGCCTCTGTTATGCTATTGAACACTTAAATTTAATTAACCTGTATCTGTACCGGAAGGCTTTCATTTCCGGAGAAGTCAGTTGCTGTGACAGTTAAAGTACACTTTTCTTTAACGGGACTTATTACTACGTTGAAAGAACCTTGCTCGCTTGCTATGTCTGTCCCCAAGACAGTATTACCCTTTTTTATTGTTATGATCGAGTAAGGATCAGCCGTACCTGTAACCGACGTTGAGGTTTTTATTACTTTATCTACCTTTGGCATGGCCGGTGGGGTTTTATCAGCTTCAATTTGCGTGTTATTAGTAGTATTACTTCTGCCGGTTAGAAGTAATGAAAGACTATCGTACAGTATATCCTTAAGGTTGAAGGAATTATCCGGAGTTAACACAGGAGGCTCTATGACGACGTTTTTATTTATGTTGGAGTGTACTGTGTCAAAATCAATACGGATATAAATGATACCCATTTCCTCTAATTCCTGGTCTATGTAATCGTCGCTGGTGGGGGCGTTGAATCTTTCAATCGCGGTCTCTACTTCTTTAAGGTTTATTTCGAAATCTATTGAGCCTTTTTCGCTAACAATGTAGCCCTCACTATTAATTCCGTACTCTATATCAATTCCCTTGTCTCCTAATATCTTCACATCCTTGAGTATATCCATGATTTGATCCCAGATCTTGAGATATTCGGGGAGGCCGGTTTTGAATTCTTCAATTGATTTATTTATTGCTATCCTTTGATTTAGTCTTTCTCTATATGAAAGTTCCGATATGTTTATTGCTGAAAAAGCAATCTCCCGGACCAATTCTATTGTAGCTTCATTTTGTACGGCATCCTTAACGGTGTAGTCTAATAGCTTTTTGAAGGAGGCATCATCTATCTTTAGATTGTAGACTGAGAGTACCTCATTATTTACGACTTTATTTTCTTTTCTGGTCACAATGGGGAAGCCGGGGTCAAAGGACTTGGCGTACTCCTTAATAAAATTAATAATGCTAACGTTCAGGTTTTTATTATAGTCGATATATTTCTTGCTGAAATTTTTGAATGCATCGGAGGAGTCGGAAGGGAGGAGCTCTTTTGTGTCCAGTACCATGTATTGCTTGCCGGCAGCTTCTCCCGGTAAGGCTAGTGTCAGGAGAGATGGAACCTTTATTATTTGTTTGACAAGGGGAGTCTCTCCGGAAAGATCAACATCAGACCAGGCCGAAGCAGAGAAGGCTACTCCACCTAGATCAAGGGACATATCTGTCTGAGATTTTGTTACTGTCCTTTGGTCATTACTGTTAAGCTTTTGGTCTATATTTAGCTTAGTTCCGTTTAAAACATTTGCAAATGTGGAGAAATTTTTCTTAAACTCACCGGTAAGGCCCTTGGAAGACAAGGAAAATGTTAATTCGGTTTTACTTTCCTTTGAGTTTATTTCAGGCTGCTTGCATAGTGCGTATAAAAGGGAAAGCTCGTCGACAGTACAGCCTGCCAGAACGGTAAAGCCAAATACCAGCACCAACACAAGGGCAATAATCCTTTTAATGCTTTTTTTCATAAAATATGTACCTCCCATAAATAACCAATATTTTATTTATTTTACCATAATTAACGTTGTAAGTAAAATAATTTGCTCACAATTAGTTCCGGTAATCCCTTAATTTGGTTCCGCCGAATCAGCAGACTCAGTCGTGTCATAGCATTGTATTTAAAATTAGGGATTATTTCCTATTAATTATAGGACTATTTAGGAAAAAATATTTAAAAAAAATGATGAAATCAGTAGAATAATGGTATTATTAATATATCATGTAAAATGATTAAGAATAGTTCAGGACTTCCAGTTTATTCAGCTGCGGGAGGACAAGTATATGAAAATAAGATTAAAGGCTTTTTCGGTTGTAGGGCTTAGTTCATCTATACTGATTATTATTGCACTCATAGTTCTCAAAATAATGTTTGGGGATTTTGTTCACAGTCAGGAAATCAAGGGGATTAAGCTGAATTATGACCGTTTTGTAGTTACACTGGAAAGAGAAGAGCTGTCATTGGAGAGAATTGCTCTGGACTATTCCCAGTGGGATGATACATATTTATTTATCCAAAACGGGAACAAGAAATATGCTGATGCCAATCTTCAAGGGAGTACCCTTGAGGCATTAAATATGAATTTTTTTCTTTACTACAATATGGATAAAAAGCTGTTATACAGCTTGGAGAACACAAGCTTATCAGGGATTGAGCTGGATCAGCTTTTGAATGGTAAAGCCAATTCAATTCTTACAAATGTAATTGAAAAACCTGTTACAGGACTGCTTAAAATCGGGAAAGACATAGCTTTGATTTCTGCAGCGCCGGTAACGACAACGGATGGACATTCTCCCGTAAACGGATATCTTGTGATAGGGAGAGTTCTTGACAAGGGGTTCCTGCACTATTTGGAGGATTTGGTTAAGGTAGACTTGAGGATCATTGCTCTGGAGGATTTTGAAAAGATAAACGAAAAAATACCCGTAATAAACTATGACGGGGTTGAATTATCGCTTAAGCTCACAGAGACAGAGATCACAAGCTACTCGAGAATTGCTGATATATTTGAGAAAGATACACTTTTACTAAAACAGAACTTACTCAGGAGTGTTTATTATGACTCGATTTCTGTAGTGGGCTATTTCGGCGGTATATTGTTTCTGGCATTACTTGTTATAACTGTGATAAGCATATTGGTTATGGACAAGATTGTTACCAAGCCTCTAAAGATCGTACATGATTTTATGTGGGATGTGGGAAAAACCAGGGATATATCAGCAAGATTGAGTATATCGGGTAGTGA
>JAEZIV010000459.1 GCA_023436515.1 Bacillota bacterium | reverse complement strand
ATACTAAATAATAAAATTCTATGGCTGTCCATATTGCGCACACATCAGCCCAATCAAAAATTAAAAGCATCTAGAAAATGAGGTGCTTTTTATTTCAACAAAAAAAGCGTGGTCTCCCACGCTTTTTTGCTTATATCCGATTTAATATCGGATGTAAATTACTTAGCATATTCAATAGCTCTTGTTTCCCTGAGCAGAGTAACTTTAATCTGTCCGGGATATTCAAGTTCGTCTTCAATCTTTTTAACAATTTCTCTGGCTTTGAGTACAATATCAGCATCATTAACAACTTCAGGTTTAACCATAATTCTGATTTCTCTACCTGCTTGAATTGCAAAGCACTTTTCAACACCCTCAAAGGAATTTGCAATTTCCTCAAGCTTCTCAAGACGTTTAATGTAAGATTCCAATGTTTCTCTTCTAGCTCCCGGTCTTGCAGCAGAAATTGAATCTGCAGCCTGTACAAGAACAGATACTACACTGGTTGCTTCAACATCCCCATGGTGTGAAAGAATAGCATTTATAACATCAGCGCCTTCCTTATACTTCTTAGCAACATCAGCACCGATGGTAACATGTGATCCTTCTACCTCATGGTCAATGGCCTTACCTATGTCATGCAGCAAACCGGCTCTCTTTGCAAGAGGAACATCAACTCCGAGCTCAGCCGCCATAATACCGGCCAAGTGTGACACCTCTATTGAATGGTTAAGTACGTTTTGTCCGTAACTAGTCCTGAATTTCAATTTACCAAGTAATCTTATCAGCTCTGGATGTAAGCCATGTACACCTGTCTCAAATGCAGCGTTGTCACCTTCCTGACGAATGGTATTGTCGACTTCCTTCTTTGCCTTTTCAACCATTTCCTCAATCCTTGCAGGATGAATTCTACCGTCAAGAATAAGCTTTTCCAGTGTTAACCTTGCGACCTCTCTGCGAATAGGGTCAAATCCGGATAGTATAACTGCTTCCGGTGTATCGTCAATAATTAAGTCAATTCCGGTTAAGGTTTCGAGGGTTCTGATATTTCTTCCCTCACGACCGATTATTCTACCCTTCATCTCATCATTCGGCAAGGGTACTACAGAAACTGTGGCTTCAGATACATGGTCTGCTGCACACTTCTGTATAGCAGTTGCAAGTATATCCTTGGCTTTTCTGTCTGCTTCCTGCTTTGCGTTAGCTTCAATTTCCTTGATGAGCGCAGCAGCTTCATGCTTAACTTCATTTTCAATATTTCTGTGAAGGTACTCTTTGGCATCCTCCACAGATAAACCTGAGATTCTTTCCAGCTCCTCAGTGTGCTTTTTGACAAGCTCCTCTGAACGATCCTGTAATATCTCGATATCCTTGATCTTCTTATTTAAAGCCTCATCTTTTTGCTCAAGAGCTTCAACCTTCTTATCAAGGGTTTCCTCTTTTTGAACCAATCTTCTTTCCTGCCTTTGAAACTCATTTCTTCTGTCCTTGATATCTCTATCAAGTTCAATCCTGCTCTTATGAATTTCCTCCTTGGCCTCCAGAAGTGCTTCTCTCTTTTTACCTTCGCCCTGCTTTAATGCTTCTCCAACAATCCTCTGAGCTTCCTGTTCAGCACTGCCTATAGCGGCTTCAGCCTGCTTCTTTCTGGCTTCAAAACCTTTATCGTAGAATATTTTACGAGTTATAAATAAAACAATAACTGCAATAATTAATCCAACGCCTAAACCAATTAACATGCTTATAGGTTCGATTGTAACACACCTCCTCCTTATTCAGTTTTCAATGCTCAAATTTCATAATCCAAATTTAAAGTTATCAGTCAATCAAATTGTACTGAATAAGATATGATTCTTAGATTGACCTTCATGATCGGAAATAAAGTCGATAGGAATGAATGATAATCCTTACTGCGTTGTAAACAGTATGATCAAAAAACTAAGCGTTTATGCCTATGGCTGTTATAAGTACATATATGTACCTATAGTATGATATGAGATGTATAAAAACCTGCATATATAAATTAGCCTAAAACAAGCTTATATTCATTAAGTCAGTAATCTGACAATGTGTTTTCTGATTCCAAAAACTATCTACAATACAACCAACTGAATTGCCATAATCAAGTTAATTTTAATCTTTTTTAATTTTTATGTCAAGAATTAAAAAAATCCACTCGTTATTTGATCTTTTTTTGTGACATTTTACCTATAGCAAAAAGCACACAATTTCGTATACAAAATATTACAGACCATTTTGCAGCAAGGCTGCCTTAACAGTGTTTTTCATTAGCAGGGCTCTTGTCATCGGGCCTACTCCACCTGAAACTTTTGTAATGGCCGACGCAATTTCTGATACCTCAGAGAATTTTACATCACCCACCAATTTTCCATCAGCACCTCTGGATACTCCAACGTCAATTACAACCGCTCCGGGCTTAACAAATTCGGGTTTAACAAATTCTGCCACACCTATGGCACAAATAATAATATCTGCATTTTTGCATACTTCGGCAATATTTAATGTTCTTGAGTGGCAAATAGTAACTGTGGCATTTTTGGCGAGCATTAATATAGCCTGAGGCTTACCTACAATGTTACTTCTGCCTATAACAACGCAGTTCTTTCCTGATATTTCAATGTTATTTGCCTCAAGAAGCTCAACTACGCCGGCTGGAGTACAGGGCATAAATTCCGGCATACCAATCATTAATTTGCCTACGTTTACAGGGTGAAAACAATCTGCGTCCTTTAAAGGGCTTATAGCCTCTATTACTCTGTTTTCATCAATATGCTTGGGTACCGGAGACTGAACCAAAATCCCGTTTACACTTGGGTCGTTATTCAGGGTTTCTATCAATTCCAGCAACTCCTGCTCCGAGGTGCTCTCGGGCAATGCATACTCAAAGGATTTTATGCCTATTTCTGCACAGTCATTCTTTTTTAGATTTACATAAACTCTTGACGCAGGATCGTCACCAACAATTATAACTGCAAGACCAGTATTTATACCCTTCTGCTTAAG
>JAEZIV010000316.1 GCA_023436515.1 Bacillota bacterium | reverse complement strand
ATCTGGTGAGGCAAGGCCAAGGCTTTGTTGCCAAAATGGATGAATATTTGGCGTATTATCAAAGCGTAAATCATTTGGACATAAGAAAGAATGTTAACGTTTTCTTGCAGCAGCATATTTCAAATTTAATGGATGGAACTATCAATGAAAGCATAAAAGCTATCAATGACCTACGTTTGCGACTTTTAGGTGAGTGTGCCGAAGGTGAGAGGCTGGAGTTAGTGACCGAGCAGATACTTTCAGAAATTGAAGGGGTAATAAATAAACTGTCAAACAGGCTGCAAAGTCAATATATAGGTCGCACCGAAATTGAAATGTATATAGCAAATCTTCAAAAGGAATTTATAAAGCACTTTGGTCTGAATGTTCCAAATAGTAATCTTATTACCTTACTGCCGGTAGAGATTCAGCAGGAATGCATTAACTACATTATTACGTCTGAAATAGTATTCAGAATGCTTTCGAATAGAGCGGATAAAAATCAACTTGATTTTTCACCGGCTTTAATCCCATTGACAAAGGTGTTGGAGCTGCTACTAAACCATGTATTTCAGAGGATGAACGTAATAGAATATACTGAGATTGACAACGAAAGTAATAGGGGAGTTAGAGCTTCTTATTTTGACAAAAGTGGTATCAAGAAAGTAGCTATTGAATTTGGGCCGTGCATTTATTTACTATGTGATGGTAAAATAAGAGTAAATAATAATAGCGGTAGTGTAGCATTATCCTGGTATAGAGAGTATATAGCAGGTTCATCCCGATTTGATTACTGGGGCGGAAATAATGTACTCGATATACAAAAACTGAAGGCATTTACCGGATTAAGTGTAAAATTTGAGAGGTCACGTAGAAATCCAGATGGCACATTTTCGAATGTAATCGAAAATGCATCGTTTAGGCATGATGCAAATTATAATCGAATGTTGTTAACTAAAGGCTTAGAGTATATAAAAGATAATTATAGAAATATTGTAGCTCATAAAGACGGTGTTTCATTGCAAACAGTGGAAGAATGCAGAGATATTCTATTACAATCCAAAAGCTTATTATGGATAATAATCTACATTTTGAAGTAATATAGGCAATAGGGTTTTGTTATATCGCTGAGCAAATCAAATAGTAAGTCTGAATTAATTGGAGGTTATTTGTTTGATAACAAGTGATATAGATATGGTTGTGATACTTGATGAACTCTCGTCTTTTGATATCCAGACCTATGACTATAGGCTTGATGAGCTTCCTCACAGAGAATTGATTTGCGGTTTTCTATCGGGCAGAAGGGAACTCTTAAATTGGGAAGCACAGCCAAAGGCTCAACACCCGCCCCCGCCGTAATTCCTTGGTGAGCAAGAACTATGCCCTTGTTGAGTGAAAAAAGAGAGTAGTACAAGTTATAGAGGTATTTTTACATAAATTGGAGGACAGTAAATGAGTAAGATATTTTCAAAACATCTGTTTATTATGTTTTTTATGTCATTATTGGTGATATTAACTGCCTGTAGTCCGGCAGCTAATCAGGCTGATTCAACAAAAGCCATTGAAACGACAATGCCGGAGGGAAACAAGCTTAACACCATTTCTGCTGAGTTACTCGATAAAGCAACTGCACTACCTGCCATAGAGGATGATAAGTTGCCCGATTGGCATGGCACAGCCTTGACCCCTGAATACTTCAGTAGAAAGCTTGTTGAGAATGATATTAAAGACATAGCAAGTTCGGGTTTCAATTATGTTCGTGTCCATTACAGCTATAAAAGCTTTACATATGACAGAAGCATGGAGCCTATAGAAAGTAACTTAGAAGAATTAGATAAGATGATTGGCTGGGGAATACAATATGGTGTTCATATCAATCTGACATTATATGAATTACCGGGTTCACGTGATGATATTATGAAAAATAGTGAACATTACCAGCAAGCCATCGAAGTTTGGGAGCTGTTAGCCAAACGGTATTCAAATGTTCCTGCTGCCGTATTGAGTTATAATCTGCTTAATGAGCCGGGTTATGAGGTTTTTACTGAGGAAGAATATGCAGCCTTCGCAAATAAGCTGGCAGAAGCTATATGGAAATATGACAGCAAAAAAGTAGTAGTTTCTGACGGTATGCTTGGTGAGGGTTGGGATGGGGCAGTGGCCTCCAAGCCCATCAATAATATTAACCCTAAGGTTGTTCAATCCTTACATTTTTATCCTTGGCATTCCTTAAGGCGATCAGCACACCTAAGCTTGCTGCAGTGGCCATATGATCAGGGTGCTGCAGTCAATAACGTTATTACAAGTGATGGAGAGCCGCTTAAAGTAGTCGGAAACTTTCCGGAGGGTACAGAAGTTTCCCTTTACCTCTCGGGCATAGGTAATGTTAACAACGGCGGAGAACTTATTTTACAGGGAGATGGTGTTGATGTTAACCAGCAATCTCTGGATGGAATTAATCAATCTATGCAAACGAAAATATTCACTGATGAGGGCAATCCTGACAGTCTAAAGGCCGATTTTGGAGATAATGGGAATTACAATGGAATGGAAATCAAGTTTACTCTTCAAAAATCCGCAAAAACACTAACCCTTATAGTAAAGGGTAAGGAAAGCACTCATGTATATCTGAGGGAGCTTATGCTTAGAATTCCAACTGAAACAGAGGGCTATTATCAAGAGGTGGATAATACTAAAAAGCCTCAAGGCTTTATATATAAGAAAGGCAAATTCAGGAGTGTATACATAGCTTGTACCGATGTATTTTCAGATAAAG
>JAEZIV010000303.1 GCA_023436515.1 Bacillota bacterium | reverse complement strand
GTTGTATGTCGCCCCTTGCTGTCATACTCGCGTATTGATTGTGTTTTAAGCAGCTCTTCTCCCGCAAGAGTGTTTACAAGGGTTGATTTGCCTACACCTGATGAACCTAAAAGTGCAACAGTCTTTCCGGGCTTTAGGTACTTGCGGATTTCATCTATACCCTGTCCTGTGACAGCACTGATAGCATAAACCTCTACACCCGGCACAGAGTCATATACTTTACTGATTTTCTCGCTGATATCCTGACAGCAATCTGCTTTTGTAAGCACAACTACAGGAATTGCACCGCTATCCCAGGCTGCAATCATATACCTTTCAAGTCTCTTCATGTTGAAATCCTTATTAAGAGACTGAATAATAAAAACTGTATCAGCATTTGCAGCTACTATTTGCTCCTTAACCTCAATTCCGGCAGCTGTTCTTGAAAATTTTGTTTTTCTGGGGAGAAGAATTTTCACATGGGTATCACCATAAGCATCAGTTTCGAGTCCCACCCAATCTCCAACAGCCAGCTGCATAAAAGTCTCTCCCTTATTCAAGGGCCTGCTGACATGTATTTCACCTATGTCTGTTGCAACTTTAACCAGCTGGCCGAAGTCAGCTGTAATCCGCCCTGCAAACATGCTCTCTGCTGCAACTTTATTCCATTCTTTATTAAAGTAATCATTCCATCCATAATCTATTATTGTCATCAATACTCATCCTTTACAAATTTTTTCTCTTCCTGTCGTCGCTTCTTCTTGTTTTTTAAGCTGTTCTCCTGAACTCTTGTTCTAGGGTTTATAACCCAGCTTCCACGTATTTCCTTCATATAGTCAATTGTACTTTTCTTTTTCATAATATCTCCCTTCAACGCGCATAGCCCGTACACAATAGTAATGAAATACATATAATGAATAAATCCTTTCAAACTGAAAAATGTCATAAAAATTCCGCAGATAACAACTACCTGCGGAAGAGTTTTAAGACAATAAAAAAACACGCTACTCATGCGTGCCGTTTAACGTATAATAAAGCTATTATATAAGCTCATCAAATACGTATTCAATTGCATCCACCATTTAAGTTGCTCGAAAGAAGTTTGCATAAAACAAGGTTATCATAAAATACTGATACACAATTATAAGCTCACCTTGAATTCATGCCTTTATTCAATTAATAAAATGCCACCTCAACAAATAAATTAAAAGACATAAAACAACAACTCCTTTCTTCAATAATATTTAGTACTCCTTGATTATAAAATATTTTTCCATTCAATGTCAATAATGAAATAATAAAGTAACATATACTAATATAATATATGTTACTCCTCTTGCTGCTTGGAAGCTACCCTCTTATGCTTCTCAAACAAATCCGGTCTCTTTTCTTTTGTACGTTCCAGGGATTTCTCGTTTCTCCATTTTTTTATATTCCCATGATGACCCGACAGAAGAATCTCCGGAACAGCTTTTCCCTCATACTCTGCCGGTCTGGTATACTGAGGATATTCAAGGAGCCCGTTAAAGTGGGATTCATCACTGAAGGAACCCTCATTGGACAACACTCCTGGGATGATTCTGCTGACACAATCAATAAGTACCATCGCAGGGAGCTCGCCTCCTGTGAGAACATAATCCCCTATAGATATCTCTTCGTCTACTAATTCCTCAATTATTCTTTCATCAATTCCCTCATAGTGTCCGCAAAGCAAAACCAGGTGTTCTTCCTGAGACAGCTCAATAGCCAATCTTTGTGTTAGGACCCTTCCCTGAGGGCTCATATAAATGACTCTTGGTTTCTTTTCCAGATTTTCTGTTATAGCTCTATAGGCATCAAAAACAGGCTGGCACATCATTACCATGCCATTACCACCCCCGAAAGGGTAATCATCTACCTTTCGGTGCTTATCCTTTGTGTAGTCTCTGATATTAACAGCATTAACTTCTATTAACCCCTTTTCCTGTGCTCTGCCCATAATACTTTCCTTCATTACCAGGTCAAAGGTTTCGGGAAAAAGCGTTAAAACATCAAATCTCATTAATCCAACAATCCTTTCGGTAATAATACAGATATTTTGCCCTCGTCCAGTGAAATCTCTTTTACAACGCTCTTTAAAGCAGGGATCAATAGCTCTTTTCCTTCTTGGTTTTTTACTATATAGACATCATTACTTCCTGTCTGGATAACGTCTGTAAGCGCACCTAAAAGGCTATTATTTTCATCATATACCTTCAACCCTAATATATCTGTTATAAAAAAGGAATCCTTTGGCAGCTTGACTGCATTTGCCCTGTCCACCTTCATATATAGGCCTTTTAGCTTTTCCGCCTCTTCAATGCTATCTATGCTTTCAAACTTTATAATGACAAACTGCTTAAAGAACTTTAGACCTGAAATATTGTATTTTACAAGCTTGCCGTTCTTATCTATATAAACCCATTTAAGCTGCTTGAATCTTTGAGGATCATCTGTAAGGGCTGTAGCCTTAATTTCGCCTTTTACACCATGGGTATTTATCACTTGTCCTACGATCAAATATTCTAACATATTACCCTCCAAATTCATTGCTGCCCTTGTAATATACCTCATATCTCCCGGTACATTAATAATAGGCGGCGAATTTCCATAACATTAAGAAAAAGGGCCTTAGCCCCCTTCTTTTAGTAACTGTTATTGTATAATATCTACAACTACTCTTCTATTGTCTTTTACTGCTGCTGCCTTGACAACAGTTCTGATAGCCTTGGCAATTCTGCCCTGCTTACCGATTACTTTACCCATGTCATCCTTTGAAACTTTTAGCTCAAGGATAATGGATTTTTCGTTTTGAATTTCATTTACAAAAACCTCATCAGGATAATCCACTAGAGCTTTTGCAATGTTTTCTAACAATAACTTCATAATTAATTTACCTCCGATAAATTACAAAGGTACTAAGGATGCTTCGCATCCTTTTGGAAGTAAACTTCCTTTGGGAAACACAAAGCTTCCTTGGAAGTGAAACTTCCATGGAGGTACATAACTTCAATGGAAGTACGTCCATTGAAGCGTTGAGCCTCCCCAACTAAAAAAGGTACTATTGGAGGTTAGGGTCTAACCTCCATTATTGTCCCGTTAATCGGAATTAACCGATTATACCCTGCTTCTTAAGAAGTGACTTAACTGTATCAGTAGGCTGAGCACCATTCTTTATCCATTTCTGAGCTTTCTCAGAATCAATATTTACCTGAGCCGGCTCAACAACAGGATTGTAAGTACCTATTTCTTCAATGAATCTACCGTCTCTTGGGTATCTTGAATCAGCAACTACTACTCTGTAGAAAGGGTTCTTTTTTGCACCTATTCTCTTTAAACGAATCTTAACTGCCATCTATTTTCACCTCCTTTAAGGATCTAATCTCAATTATTGTACTTTAACATAATCAAGCATTTTAATAAATTTTGTTTCTATATTAAAAAGGCATTTTAAACTTTCCAAAACCACCTTTTTTACCACGTTTACCCATGTCAGTCATCATTTTCATCATCTTCTTCATTTCTTCAAATTTCTTAAGCAGCTGATTGACTTCCTGTATGGTTGTACCACTACCTGCAGCAATTCTCTTTCTACGGCTTCCATTAAGAATTGATGGGTCATTTCTTTCTTTTTTGGTCATGGATTGAATTATAGCTTCCATACGCTTCATACTCTTTTCGTTTTCAGCCATATCAATACCTTTGAGAGCCTTTGCATCTACACCGGGAAGCATTCCGATAATGTCACCCAGAGGTCCCATTTTCTTCATTTGCTGCATCTGATCAAGGAAATCCTCCAGTGTGAACTGCATGGTTCTCATTTTCTTTTCAAGCTCAATTGCCTTTTTCTCATCATAGGCCTCCTGAGCTTTTTCAATAAGACTCAGCACATCACCCATTCCAAGTATTCGAGAGGCCATTCTATCGGGGAAAAAGGGCTCAATATCACTGAGCTTTTCACCGATACAGGCAAACTTTATAGGTTTTCCTGTGACATGCTTTACTGAAAGTGCAGCACCGCCTCTTGTGTCACCATCCAGCTTTGTAAGGATAACACCGTCAACCCCAAGCTTTTGATTGAAGCTTTCAGAAACATTTACTGCGTCCTGCCCGGTCATGGAGTCAACAACCAGCAGTATTTCATGAGGAGCTACTGATTTCTTTATGTTGAGCAGCTCATCCATCAGCTCTTCATTTATATGAAGTCTCCCGGCAGTATCGAGTATAACAAGGT
>JAEZIV010000263.1 GCA_023436515.1 Bacillota bacterium | reverse complement strand
GTTGTATCCTGTCCCTGTGCATTGGTTGTCTCCATCCCTCTCAGCTTTTTCGGAGGTATAGGAGGCGCATCAAAAAACGGTATACTGGTGAAGGGAAGCAATTTCCTTGAAGCACTGAACAATGTGGAAACAGTAGTCTTTGATAAGACAGGTACCTTAACAAAGGGTATTTTCAAGGTAACAGGCATTACCGGCAAAGGTACACTAGCTGAAGCCGAAATACTTGAGTATGTTGCTCTTGCTGAAAGCTATTCCAACCATCCCATAGCAAATTCCATTCAAAAGGCATATGGTAAGGCCATTGATAATAGTGTTATTACTAATTATGAAGAAATCTCAGGTCACGGCATTCGTGCCAATATCAGGGGTAAAGAGATATTAGCAGGGAATGCAAAGCTTATGGAAAAGGAGAATATCCCTTTCCAAGAAACTGCTATATATGGTACTACCGTACACCTGGCAGTTGACGGTAGTTACGAAGGATATATTGTAATATCTGATGAAATAAAGCCGGACAGCATAAAAGCAATAGCCGGGCTCAGAAGCGTTGGTGTCAAAAATTTGGTGATGCTGACAGGGGACAGCAAGTCAGCGGGAGAAAAAATCGGCAGTACCCTGGGCCTTGATAAGGTGTATACCGAGCTCCTCCCCCATCACAAGGTGGAAAAGCTGGAGAGCCTGTATAAAAGTAAATCTAGCAGTGGCAAAATTGTCTTTGTAGGTGACGGTATCAACGATGCACCCGTGCTTGCCCGGGCAGACATAGGGGTCGCCATGGGAGGCCTTGGGTCTGATGCTGCCATAGAAGCCGCAGATGTGGTATTGATGACCGATGAGCCCTCCAAGCTTGTAAGTGCAATAAAGATAGCCAGAAGAACCAGAAACATTGTTTGGCAGAACATTATTTTCGCTATGGGTGTAAAGGGTATTATACTCCTTCTGGGTGCCGGAGGTATTGCCACTATGTGGGAAGCGGTGTTCGGGGATGTTGGAGTTGCTTTGATAGCAATTTTGAACGCTATGCGTGTAATGAAGGTTGATAAGCTGTAGGTCAGGTCCCTGTGATTATGCTATTTGGAGGTTAGCGTGAAAAGTACATAAGGTTGGTCATTGTGCTTTTCACGCAGTAATATTTGTGTATGCGCTATGCGTGTGGATGGGAGATAATATGCAAGCAATTAACTTGATTTCTCTTATACTTCTTTCTGTGTTTGTTGTATCGTATTTTATGAAGCTTGCGATTTTATATAAAAAGGATAAAATTAAGGCAAATGTTTTAGGAAGGGCCGGAAAAGACAGGAGCATCCATTTAGCTGAAGTCTTTGTTAAAATAACCTCCTTTGCCGGGGTGCTTCTTTGGACCTTGGAGACAGCCCTTAGCCAACTACTTTCACAATTTGACAGCTTTCTGCAATTGAG
Source organism: Bacillota bacterium (assembly GCA_023436515.1). Lineage (GTDB taxonomy): Bacteria > Bacillota > Clostridia > Acetivibrionales > DSM-1351 > Ruminiclostridium. The sequence continues at coordinate 22,738 of JAEZIV010000263.1, read as the reverse complement.
CAAACTATTTAACTTCATTGGACTTCTCATTATGGCAGGCGGCGTTACATTTTTTATCCTCGCAGTAATAACAATGAAAAACTCCTGGCGGGTGGGAATCGACAAGGAGACAAAATCTTCCCTTATTACCCACGGGATTTATAGATATAGCAGAAACCCGGCTTTTGTGGGCTTTAACCTGATGTTTACAGGACTTTTCCTCACCTTTCCGGGTATTCTGACACTGTTGGTACTACTGGCAAACCTTATCTCCTTCCACCTCCTCATTCTACAGGAGGAGAGGCATCTGAAAGAGTCCTTTGGCAGGGAATATCTTAAGTATATCGAGAAGACACCCAGGTATTTAGTTAAATGAGATTAAAAAATTTAAAGAATATTTTAATAGGTATTGACTTCTTTTTCAATACTAGATATAATGAACAGGCTGCTATGAAAGCCAGCAAAAAACTCTTAGTATATGCGCTATTAGCTCAGTTGGTAGAGCACCTGACTCTTAATCAGGGTGTCCTGGGTTCGAATCCCCGATGGCGCACCAAAAAGACTTCTACATATCGTAGAAGTCTTTTTTTAGTTTTTTCAATGAAATCCTCTCCTGCAACACTAGAAATCAATACTTACAATATCTATATTATTCTTCTTTCCAATAGTCCTTAAATGCCCTACTGCAGCCTTATACTCCTCAAAACTGCTCAGGTGTTCAACAAATACCGGAATGTCTGGCCCCAGCTTGTTTGAAAGTCTCATAACCTGAGCAAAGTCGATTTCTCCGGCACCGGGGCATACCTCTAGAATACTGCAGGGTGATTCCTCTCCCAAATGAAGGTCCTTTGCGTGAATACTTTTAATATACGGACCAAGCTTTCTATAGCATTCCTTAATGAATTCCCTGCGGTTATGATAGCGCTCAATTCCATTAATCATGTTTGCATAATCTAAATGTACTGCCAGTTCCTTTCTGTCTACGTCCTGTATGAGCTTTAGATAGCCGTCAGGTGAGTCGGGGTGCATCCACTGCATTGGCTCTATTGTATAAAAGGTGTTCTTCGGCTTAACCTCATCTATAATCTCACGTACTGTGTCAATTATCAGAGCGTAGGTATCCTCGGAATAATTTTCAGGATAATAACCCATCCAATTAGAACCAGCTGCTCCAACAATATTAACACAGCAATTTGCCTTAACCTCTTCAGCTAAGGAAAGCTGCTCTTTTGAATATCTCAATGCTTCCTTTCTTTCATTGGCATCGGGTGATAAAGGGTTTTTCCATATTCCCACCTCACCAATTACAAGGTTGTGCTTTCTGATATAGTCCATATACGATTTCTTTACTTCTGGAGAATCGGAGTACTTCATGGGTGCCGTAACAGTGCTGACCTCCAATTCCTTGATAAGCCCTATCCATTCATCTGCATTTTTGTACTTCATGTAACCGTTGACGCCTATTCTCATTTACATATCCCTCACTTTCACATTCACTGGATAAATGCTTTTAGTCCTCTTACCTGCAACTTATAAATCAAATTGTATTTTTAATTAAAATTATTGTCAACCGAATATAGAAAAATTTCACATGAGCCTGTCAGGATATTTTTCATGATCACGTAAAAAATAAATTGGGTTGAAAAAAATAGTTTTATGGGAGGTATTTCAATATGGGAACAACAGATACTAACAGATTTGACGAGCCTCTGATTTACTCTGACGAGACCTCTCCCGGCTGTAACGAGTGCGGAACTGAGAGCCTGAATGTTGAGCTTTCCAACAAGGTATCCGACGATAACTACGCAAAGGGTGTCATATTCACAACACTTGGCCAACAGGTCAAGCTTGTGTATGACGGGCTGCTGGTAAAAAGCGGAGCCGACCAGGTTTACGCAGTAGTTAGTACCCGTGATGAGAAAAATCTTTTGAACACGTCAACCTACTCAATGAAAGGTACCAACCAGAAGACCTTTGAAGTATCCATCCCGGCAGTCACCAAAACCTTAATAAACGTTGCTTTTAAGGACAGTGCCAGCAACTGGGATAATAACTCAGGTCAGGACTATAGTTATTATATCCAATAGAAAATGGTAGCCTACGGGCTACCTTTTTCTATTTTCTTCCCCGTTCCTATTCCCTATGCTATCAACAGCTAAATCCTATATAAATAAAATTTAAGTCAATGGAAAAACTAAATCAAAATATTCGGAGGTAGAAAAAATGGATTTGCTAAAAAGCTTTAAGCTTGTTCCAAATGGAGAAGGCTACGATTTAATCATATATTTTGATGCCGGCTCGGTTGACGCGGAGTTCGCCGAGGAATTGAGCAATATAAAGGAAGGCCCGACCGGCCTTAAGAGAAGCCTTATAGAAAGTATAAAAGAAAAATTCCCTGATAAAAATATAAAAACAGTAAAGCTGATGTTAGGGAGTGTGCTGCTCTCCTCCTTCCTGCTTGGCTTACCTGTAGCTGCAAACGCTGCAGCTGCCGGCTCGGTAAGTACGGCTCAAACTCAAGTCGCCTACAACTATAATGTAAAGCTGTTAATTAACGGAAAGCTTCAAAGCTTTTCAAAGAAGCCCATGATATTCAATAATTTAACCTATGTGCCAGTTTGTGAGTTCGGAAAGGCTATCGGGGCAAGCGTCTGGTGGAACGCCTCATCAAGAACCGTAGGAATAAACCACGGCAGTACCTCCATCGCCTTTGTCAGAGGCTCTGCTGTTGCACGGGTCAACGGAATCCAAAAGGCTATGCCCGCCTCCCTCTCCATTGACGGAACCACCTATGCCCCGGTAAAATTTATCGCTGAGAATTTAGGTTATGAGGTAACTTACAACAGTGCTTCAAAAACCGTGAATGTCTCGAAAGCCACAGTCGGCACCACGTATACCGTACTGTCAGGAGACTCCCTATGGAAGCTCTCGCAGAAATTCGGAATAAGTGTTGCGGCTCTAAAAAGTGCTAATAATCTCACAAGCGACAATATATATCCCGGACAGACCTTGACCATACCTAAAGCCGGAGCAACAACACCTCCACAAGCTGCCTCTCCTGCCGCAGACAATGTAAAATGGCCTGCAGTAACCTATATCGTTCAGCCCGGAGATACAGCCACCTCAATCGCAAAAAAGTTCGGCAGGTCGGTACAGGATATAATGAAGTTTAATTATATGGCACCGGAGGATTGGTTCGATGCAGGAGAGAAAATAGCAATTTCCGGCTATGCCCCAAGGGTTTATACGGTAAAACCAGGTTCAGCATCAGCTCCGGCCCAACGTGGCGCTCCGGTTGACTGGTTTTTGGAGGGACAGTATCTGGTCAAGAGAAACTCCACCTTTACAGTTGTCGATGTCGATACCGGAAAACAATTCCGGGCCAGAATGATTGGAGGGTACAACCACCTTGATATTGAACCTCTAACGTCAGCCGACACCAACGTAATGAAGAGCCTTTTCGGCACCTGGGAGTGGTCTCCGAGAGCCATTGTTATTTATATCGATGGCATGAATCTTGCTGCTTCCATGTCGGGAATGCCCCATGACGCAGATGTAATAGGCGACAACGGTGTGACAGTTCACTTTGATGTATATATGAAAAACAGCTCCTCTCACAGTGCCACAACCTCCCAGTCATATATGCAACAGCATGCAGCCATGGTTCAAAGAGCCTCCGGAAAGTAAGAAAAAAATATCCCGTAGTTTTATGCAATAAATTGTTACTTTGATAAAGTTCTTGTTAATTTATCCCACAAAGTGGTACTATTATTAGTAGAATACTGCAATTTACGGAGGATAAATGATTAGGGATCTTGTAATAAATGCCGGAATGCTTATAGCCTTTCTCAGTATATGCTACCATATTTTCGGGAATACGGGCATTGGTCCAAGGCTGCCATTAAAACTTCAAATCCGACTCGGTTTATTCTTTGGTGCTCTGGGGTGTATTCTGGTTGAATATGCCATAAGATTATCAAATGGTCAGATCTTCGATCTAAGAATATTGGCTATATTTGTTGCCACCCTATACTCCGGAATTATACCCGGGCTTATCTCAGGGGCTATTATAGCGCTATTTCGCTTATTTAGGTATGGACTTTCAATGCATTCCATAATATCCTCCATATCAATGCTTATCCTTCCCCTCCTCATGTACCCCTTTTTTAATCTGAGAAAGAAAATGTGGCGGAACTGGGTTTATGGAATATTGATTTGTGAGCTGGTAGTTACACTTAACTACATAATATTCATAAGAGACAGAGCAGAAATGCTGTTTATTCTCTTATTCTTCTACTTGGCAACAAACCTAGCTTCTCCGTTGCTTTTCCTTTATATCAAATACCTGGAGGAATACACCTATGCCTTCAGGAGATACAAGCTGGAAGCAAAAAGAGACTATCTCACCGGCCTCAACAATGTTCGCCAGTTTGACTCTACCTATAACAATGTCATTGAGAAAACACGAGTAACTGGGCAGAATCTCTCTCTGCTATTTATTGATATAGACTTTTTCAAGAAGGTCAATGATAGCTATGGACATAAGGAGGGGGATATAGTTCTAAAAAAACTTGGTAATATACTTCTTCAGAGCTGTAGAAATCTTGATATAGTATCTCGAAACGGAGGCGAGGAATTTTCGGTCATCCTAATAGACTGCAGTTGGGAGCTTGCCCAGGAAATTGCCGAGAGAATCCGAAGAAAGGTTGAAAGCACACCCTTTATATTATCAGATGGGACAGGTATAAAAATAACAGTCTCCGTGGGCATAGCTTCCTATCCTGATATTATAACCGAATTGGATACCTTGAAAGAAAAAGCCGATGAGGCTCTTTATGTTGCAAAGAGGACCGGAAGAAACAAAATAATACTTGCCAAATAAATGCCACTCACAAAATAGATTTCGGTGACCTCAATTCTTGAAAATCATATACTTTTATATATTTATAAACCTCTGCCTTATGACAGGGGTTTTCTCTGTCTGAAGTAATAAATCTTCTTCTACAACTTTAACATAACGCCTTAAAGCTGAATATTATGTATAAATAACATATTTGGAGTGAGCGTAATGTTAAATTTTCTTATGCTAACCAATAAAGCGGTTAGCTTTAACCTATGGTTTTCGGTTATCCTTATACTAATTTTTACTGCAATCCTTGCAGGCCCCATTCTATATGAACATATATCCTCCTGGCTCTCCTACAAGATAGCCTCAAGAAGATACTACTTAGCCGCACGTAAAGAGTACCCCCAGCAGCGTGATGATGACGATGGCGGCAGTACCATTGATGAACTGATAGGAACTGCTGGCTATGCCTACAACAAAAAGAACGGCATATTTTTTTCTACAATGTATGCCTGGCAAAGACAAATGGGCTACTGCAGGCTTTATGACGACGCCGCAGCCCCGCTGGGTATGATTATTGACAGTGAGCCCATTCGTTTCTCCTATGGGGGTAAGAGGTGGCTGATTGAGTTCTGGAAGGGCCAATATGGCATGACAACCGGCTGCGAGGTTGGAGTATACTCCAGCTCCTGGCCCGATCTTAATATTCCCGGAGTCTTTGATGGCACCTTCTATTCCTGCGCCAGTAATGAAGACAGACTCTATATGGCTTTTATCCTATATAAGAACGGTGAAAAAATTATGACCAGAAAAGGCAAGCACTGGTGGCTGACCGGCTTCAAGTTGGGGGAATATTCAGAGCCTTCGGAGTTGTCAATGGATGTTTATATTACCCTTAAAAGCCGAGGGATGAGAGACGCCTTCTTAAAAAGTCTGCAAAAGGCAGGCTATACCGAAGAAGAATTTGAAGTGAGGAGAACAACAGTTGCCTTACATTTTGGTACTCCACACACAAAGCAGCCATACACCAGGTCGGCGGCAACAGATAAATTGATGCTTGCACAGCTTAAGAGAAATTGTGAAGTCTATCAGGCCCTAACCGGCAGTTATACAAATCTTAAGGATAAGATAAAGGCTGTTAAGGATGGTTCTCCTGAGATATATAGCGAGTTGTTTAAAATAGGTAAAACAGCAGCAGTTTTTAGTGTATTTGATAAGATTAAAAGCTCTCTGAACATAGATACTGACGCTTAGCCGGTTATTGAGGTCGATACGGTTGAAGGAAATTAAAAACTAATAAAGGAGGTACCGAGCCCATGTCATTTCTGGAAGGAAGGAAATGCTGGGCATGGGTATGTATATGAATAAACTTGATAGGGTTACTGCCGTATACAAAAGATCGGATTTGATACCCTTCGATGATTCGTCTAAATTTGTACTGATGAGTGATTGTCACAGGGGCGATGGCTCACGCTCAGATAATTTTTTAAATAATAGAAACATTTTCTACTCCGCCTTAACCCAATACTATAACCATAATTATACCTATATAGAGCTGGGAGATGGAGACGAGCTCTGGGAAAACAAGCGTCTTTCGGATATCATTCAGATACACAAGGATGTATTTGGCCTCATGTCAAGGTTCCATGAGGATCAGAGACTTTACATCCTATATGGAAATCATGATATGGAGAAGAGGAACTATAAATATTTAGAGAGAAACATACGGCGGTATCACGCTCAGCGGGAGCAGGATGACCCTTCAATTTTCAACAGTGTAAAGGCTCATGAAGGACTGGTATTACAGTATAAGGAGACGAATGACAGGATTCTTCTGATTCATGGGCATCAGGTAGATACCATAAACAGCACCCTATGGAGACTGAGCAAATTCCTTGTCCGATATGTCTGGAAACCGCTAGAAACCTTTGGAGTAAATGATCCCACCAGCGCAGCAAAAAACTATAAGAAAAAAATATCAGTGGCAAAAAAGCTTTCAGAATGGGTGGTTAAAGAAAAACATTTACTGATTGCAGGTCATAATCATAGGCCCTCCTTCCCGGATATAGGGCAAATACCTTATTTTAACGATGGCTCCTGCATACATCCAAATGCAATAACAGCTATTGAAATATGCGACGGCAGTATTTGTCTGGTAAAATGGAGCGAAAAGGTAAGAAATGATGGAACCTTATACATTGCCAGAGATATTTTAGGAGGACCAAATAAACTTAAGAATTATTTCGATTGGTTTAACAAAATGCCATAAGCTTATATGCTGTAAGAGAGCTTGGCAGCCTGCTTTAGCAGATTTGCAAAGCTCTTTTATTATGTTCTTTCCAAAACTGTCAGCTACAGTTCATAGAATCATCACATTAGCCACTCATAATAAAATATGTGAAGTACGAAAGGAGAAATGTTTATATGTATAGCAAAATATTTAGATATAAATTAACTTCTGTCATGGGTGTCGCTATACTAAGTATCTCATTATTAGCAGCATGCACTTCGACAAGTACTACAGCAGGAGAACCGGTAAAACCCGAAAGTAGTTCAGAGTCAGCAGTCCAGTATGGTAAAGGCCTGTCAAGCAGCAAGCTTATATCCGACACAGATAATCTTGTGGGGTTCGACACAGATGATGAAACCTCCACCTGGGAGAGCAATGGTGCAAAGATGATCAATTTAAAGACAGACTCAATCACCTGGAAGGGAGATGGAGTTTCAGTAAACGGGAACAAGGTAACCATATCCTCTGCAGGGACTTATATTATTAGCGGGTCTATCAGGGACAGTCAGATCATGGTCAGTGCCGGTGATAATGACATTGTACGACTTGTACTTAATGGGGTTGATATAAGTTCTTCGGATAGTGCTCCCATCTATATAGCAAAGGCAAAGAAGGCTGTGATCACTCTCTCTGAAGACACAAGAAACAATTTAACCGATGGCAAATCTTATGTATATGTTAATAAGGATGAAGACCAACCAAATGCCACGATTTTTTCAAAATCCGACCTTACAATCAACGGAACAGGCTCCCTTACAGTAAATGGAAATTACAAAAACGCTATTACAAGCAAGGATGAATTAAGAGTAATGAGCGGCAGTATTACAATCAACTCAGTAGGAGATGGACTACTGGGCCGTGATTTTGTAGCAATAAGGAATGGTATTGTATATATAAACGCCAATGAGGATGGTATAAAGTCAAATAATGACAAGGATGAGGACAAGGGTTTTGTCCTTATAGAGGATGGGAGTATTACCATTACGTCTCAGGAGGATGGGATTCAAGCTGAAACTAATATTATTATGAAGGCTGGTGACCTGAAGATATTCTCGGGCGGTGGTAGTTCAAAAGGTGAGGTAAAGGCTGAAAATGGACCCGGATTTGGCGGTCGAGGCAAAGGTGTTCGAGAAGGTGTATCCGGACAAGGCAAATCCGGTCAAGGTGCACCAGAAACCGGTCAAGCTGTAGCTGCTGATAACTCGACAGCTAATGACAGCTCCTCTGTAAGTAAAAAAGGCCTTAAGGCAGTCTCCAATCTTGTTATAGAAAACGGGTCGCTTATTATTGATTCAGCAGATGACTCAATGCATTCAAATCATAGCATCATAATAAACGGAGGGACAATATTTGCAGACTCGGGAGATGATGGTATTCATGCTGACACCAGCATTGAAATAAACGGCGGCAACATAGATGTCATAGCATATGAGGGTATTGAAGCATCTACTATAACAATCAATGAAGGAAATATCAAAATAGCAGCCCGGGATGATGGCTTGAACGCTTCGGGCGGTGATGACAATACCTCTGTTACTGATGGACAGAATAAAAGAGCCGGCAGCTCCTCGCAAAATAATTCCCTAATTATTAATGGCGGCTATATATATGTAGATGCCTCTGGAGACGGTATGGACGCAAACGGTTTAATAAGCATGACCGGAGGTTCAGTTATTGTCAATGGCCCCACAGCAAACAATAACGGTGCAGTGGATTATGACGGAGCATTTAAAATTACAGGTGGTATGCTCGTTGCGGCAGGTAGCGTCGGTATGGCGCAGAGCCCCGACAGCTCCTCCTCTCAAAACTCGGTTTTAATTAGCTTTAATCAAACAATGACAGCAGGAACAATGGTACATGTTCAAGCTACTGATGGTAAGGAAATACTCAGCTTTGTTCCCTCAAAGAATTATCAATCTGTCGTAATCAGTTCACCGGAGCTAAAAAAAGGAGAAACCTATGAAATATACTATGGAGGCAGCTCAAGCGGCAATGGAAAGGATGGTCTTTATATCGGTGGCAGCTATACGGGTGGAACAAAATATGAGAGCTTCACAATAGCTGATTCACTTACTACTATTGGAGCTGTTGGACGCGGAGGGTTCGGAGGCCAAGGCCAGGGTCCCTTAGGTGGTGGCGGAAAAAGGCTTCCATGATAAAGGGAGGATATAACATGCCAATAACCTCCTTTAAACGTTATACCTACAGTAATTTTTAATTTTTCCCATTCTAGAACAGAGGAATATTTTTTGTCCAATAAGAAAAAATATTTTTGGGGTGATAAAAATTATGGCAAAAAAGGGAATGAGAAGACCTGACCCGTCAGATCCACATGGAACAGAGAGCAATCATTCACAGCACTTTCAAAAAAATGATGTCCGCCCGGTTCCCGAAATCCAGGGAAAGGCTAAAACCGGCAACAAAAAGGCAGGTCAGATTTGATAATTGTATGTGTCCCACGCACCTTAAAACATGAAGTGCATTAGCGTTATACCGGTATAAGCTATAAAGGAGTCCCTTAAGACTCCTTTTGCTTTGCGTAATAGTACCATTTACACCGGTAAAATATAATAAAGGGAGTTCTCTTCCCGGTCTATTCTCTTGTAAAGAATCTGGAATACACATTCAATACTCTTTATACCCTCGAAAGCCATATAAACAAAAATGGACCTGCACCCGGGTTATTATCCAAGCTCAGTCCACCTAAATTTCAATTTGTTGCTCTACAAGCATACCTTTTGCTTTGTATCCCCTTCAATCTTTCCTATACCATACCCATAGCAGAAGGATTGGTACATGCTTGTAATAATTAAGGAGCTCAGACAGTTCCTTTCCTCCTCGTTCAACCCTAAATCCATCGTTCTCATAAAGCTCTTTGTCTTATCCTTCGCTATGAGCTTTATTGCTTCTCTTGTACCTGCCAGATCCTTTTCCAGCTTTTCCTTGCCCTGATGAAGATATTCCTTTATGACAGCTTCAAACTTCTCTGAGGGTGTAGTATTTTGTAATTCTTCCATTTGGCCTCCTAGTGAGTACTTCCGGTATATCCGAAGTGAAATTATACAGTATATTATTACTAAGTGTTTCCACAATTGTATTTCCTATACACGTATCCGAAATGAACTCCCTAAGCCCTTAATATAATAAGTTAACTATTCTGGGGCATCCCCTCTGCTTCCTTAGGAGCGTTTGATACAATTATCTTTTTTACCGCTTTTTCAAATTTGGTCCTTGCCAGCATTACTTGATGCGTACAGCCAAGGCATTTTATTCTAAAATCCGCACCCGTTCTGATAACTTCCCACTGCTTACTTCCGCATGGATGCTGCTTTTTCATCTCAACCACATCACCTACCGCAAACCTATCAGCCATATTCCTATTCCTCCTGTGTAATTACCCTGCGATCAAAAAATTCCAGACCTGCTCTTTCAAAGGCTTCCTTTATTTTAAGCCTTATTCGTCTTTCCACCGCCCACTGCTCGTTGGGAAAAGTCCTGGCGGTAATTCTAAGGTTTATGCTCTGCTTGCCCAGCTCAGTTATGCCCAGTATGGAAGGTTCCTCAGTAAACACATTGAATTCCTCTTTGACTTCCTCACAAACTCTGCTGGCCATTTCATATACCCTTTCCAGATTTGTGGAATATGCAACGGGTATATCAACGATTACCATTTTATTATCCCTTGTGTGATTTATGACCCTTTTAATTTCGCCATTGGGAATAATATATATATCTCCCGAAAAATTTTTAAGCCTCGTAACCCGCAATTCCATATGCTGAACTGTACCGGTCATGTTATCAATTGTAATAAGGTCACCAACGGCAAACTGATCCTCCAGGAGTATAAAAAACCCAGACAGGGTATCCTTTATAAGGCTTTGTGCACCAAGTCCGATAGCGATGCCTCCAACTCCCGCGGCTGCCAGAACGGATTTCAGATTTAATATATCCGACAGAATCATCAGCACAGCCCAGATATACACAACATATTTAAAAACGCTTGCTATCAAAGTAGACATAGTATCCAGCTTCTTAGCATTCATCTTAAATTTGAAATCCTTTTGTTTTTCAAAAAACTTCCTTATCAGTAGCTTTCCCACTTTTGCGATCAGAAAGGCCAAAACTAATATGAGAAGTATTTTTCCCACCTTGAATAAGGGATTGTAAAAGCCCCCGAGAAAATCCTTTAAATATATATCTAATTCATTGAGAAAGGAGATATCCTTCATGGTGTGTACCTTCCTGTATAATAAAAAAGTATGTGTTAAGGCCTAAGCTTCTGTTACTGTATGGTCCAAGAAATACTTATTTCCTATATTTTAGCACACAGCTACCAGCCTTTCAAACAGCTTTAAATGTGCCCTGTCCCTACGCCACAAGTTTTCCGGATGCCATTGTACTCCCAGTATGAATTTCTTACTTTCACAGCTTATAGCCTCAATTATTCCATCCTCCGAATAAGCATTGACAACAAACCCCGGCGCCACATCACTTACAGCCTGATGATGAAAGGAGTTAACCCTTATGGTATCTCTACCGAAAACAACGAAGAGGCAGCTGGGTTCAATTATGTCTACCCGATGAATCTGAAACCATCTTGGCGCCTTCTGGCTATGCTGTATAAGTGTTTTACAACTATTATTCTCTGTATATATATCCTGAAAAATACTTCCTCCCGCCGCAATATTTATCACCTGGATTCCTCTGCAGATGCCCAATACCGGCAGATCGGCAGCTATCGCCTGTTGAGCAAGATATAGCTCCATACTATCTCTTATTGGTGATATCTCCTTTGCATAGGGCATATTACTTTGTCCAAAATACTCTGCGTCAACATCGGGCCCTCCGGACAAAACTAACCCATCACATAAATCCAAGTATTCCACCCATACGCTTTTGTTTTCAGTAACAGGAATTATAACAGGTACTGCTCCACATTGAATTATTGCTTCATAATAGTCATCCCTTAAGTTGCTTACACTCTTATCAAAATCAAATGCAGCAGTTATTCCTATGACAGGCTTACCTTTATACATCAGGACACCACCCCTCAAAAAATATTACACACTCCTAAATGCACCTAAAATAAAAAACGGCTCCCCTATGCGCTGTGCGCTGGAAACCGTCTTAAGGTCAATTACTCCCGGCTTGAAAGCAGTCAGTTTGGGTTAACCCAATTGACCTTGGTAACCTTCTTTTTACTGCTTCTCAAACATACTCTTGTCTACACCGCACAAAGGACATGACCAATCATCTGGAATATCCTCAAAAGCTGTGCCAGGTGCTATTCCGCTGTCAGGATCACCAACCTCCGGGTCATAAACATAACCGCAGACAGTACATACGTATTTATCCATTGTTTTTCACTCCTTGTATAAATTATCTCACTCTTTAACTATAGTACAAATAAAGTAAATTTGCTATAGCCAGTAATATATATTCCCAATTTTCATCTAGTATAACACCTTTTTTTTAAATATCTTTCAATTTTATATGCCTTTCTATGCTTGGAAGGTTTATATTTAAGAAGATTCTCCTCCCCTAAAGAGCTTTCTCTGCTATTTTTCCGAGCTCTCTCAGGGATACCACCGAGCTCATTGTATATCAGACTTTCAAGCCTTTCCAGCCTGGCTAAAACCTCATCATAATTATCCATAATAATACATCCTTAGGTCCCTCATCCTCCATGGAATAGAGTTATTGGCTAATAGTATTATATGCATAAAACGGAAAAGGGGCACTTCCCGCGCCCCTAATTTCTTCTGTTTCTAATAACAATCAGTATTCCGCCAAAAATCAATATTGCAGGAATAAGGTATAGTCTGAGAATAGTGATTCTTCCCAAGGAAATTGCATAGAATATAAATGAAAGTCCACCTAATATAAATACAGGAATCAAAAGACCTTTTTCTCTGGTACCAAACATGTAAAGCTCAAATAATCCAACTGCTACAGCAAGAATGAAGCCCGGCCACATATATTCCCATATATTAAATATTGTTGATATCTGGCAGGTAATACCCATAACCAGAAGAATTCCTCCAGGAACCAGTAATCCGGCATCCTGTGTTTTGGCTGTAAAAAATGAGTAGTGGAAAATAAGCCCCGGTATTACTAAAAACATTGGCCAGAAAGTTGAGAAAAGGAATGCAATATCAAAAATATCAAAGTAAATCTCAAGTATTCCAAAGTTATTTAACAAGTAAAGAACACCGATTAATATAAGTATTAACCCTACAATCATAGTACCATTACGCCTATTATTCATAAAACCCTCCTTAAATATATAACCTGTTAAGCTTATATAGCGCGTCTATAATGTAACTGATTTATACTATATTATAAGTTTATAAAAAAGAAAAGTCTGAAAGTTCACCATAAATTCACTAAACTTAATTTTTGGCATTCTTTAGGGGTTTATTTCATCAAAAAACATATTTCTCGGTTCAAGAGATGTGGGAGTATTCCTTCCAAGCATTTCCTCCCGTGAAGCCTTCCAGAGTACGTATTTAATTCCACCTGAGATAACGTCGGCGATCTTCATTACAGTTCCAAGTCTTGTGTTCTGCAGTATCAGAAAATCCATGAAGCCGCTGAAGTTAACTATACCGGTGATATGCATATCCCCTATGGGCTTAAGCTCTTTGTTAACAGCCGACCCTGGCTTAAGGGGACCCTGTCCCACAGTAATATGTCCCACATGCTCTGCCTTTCCAAGACAAGCATCTATGGCAATAATAAATGGATTTCTGTACTTCAGAAAGATACTGTCGGTCACCTCCTGAAGGTTTTTTGCATGAACCGGCGAATCCAGGTTCCCGAACACATGTACATTTTCATATCTCAAGCTTTTTAATTTATGTCCCACTATGGGCCCAAGGCTGTCTCCCGTCGACCTGTCAGTTCCTATACAAACTATTACAACATCGCGGTTATTACTAGGTCTGGTATTCCTCATTGTTCGGTACATGGCTTCCGAGAATAAAGAAAAGGCATTTACTGCATTAGAATCAATATAGATGAGCTTTGAGCCTTTAAAACTGAAATCCATATTTAGTCTCCATTTCTGATGATTTAGTCATTCATATTATTAACAAAATTTGTGCTGAATAATAATTTTTGCAATGATTTGTGATTTTTAAGAATAAACTATGTTAAAATATATGTAGCTTTAATGAACTTCTATGATATTTTCCTAAAGCTTTCCAAGAAAGGTTGATTCAATTGCCACATGAACTAAGTAAAAATTTTGGCTCTGAAGCGTGCAATTTTATAGAGGATATTATCGATGGAATGCTTGATTGGGTTCGAGTTATTGACAGGGAGGATACTGTTATATTCATAAACAAATCAATGCGTCAGGCTTTAGGTAATGGAGATTTTGTCGGCAAGAAGTTTTATGAAAGCCTAGACCGCAATTCGCCCTGTCCAAATTTCATGTCACGAAACAATCGTACCGATTGGTCTGCAAATAAGGAGGAAATCATTAATGGGCGTATTTTTTCTGTAAGCAGCTCACCTCTTAAGAATCAAATAACGGGAGAAATTGAAGCAATTATTGAGGTGCTGCATGATATAACTGATCTAAAAAGGATGAGCGGAGAGCTTGAGAGACAAAACCAAAAGCTCAGAGCAGATTTATCGATAGCCAGAAGTCTTCAGTGCAGCCTTTTGCCCAAGAATAAGCTGTCTTCAGATAAACTGGACTTCAGTTTTATTTACAAGCCCTGTGAAACCCTGGGGGGAGATTTTTTTGATATTTTCCAAATCGATTCTGATCATATCGGTGTATATATAGCTGATGTTTCAGGTCATGGCGTGGCAGCGTCAATGCTGACCATGTTTTTACGGGCTGCCCTTGATAAAACCCAGTTATCGCCAGCAAAAGTATTAAAGCAGTTGTATTCTTATTTCAACGAAAACGGCTTTGCCGATGAACTTTACATTGCCATTTTTTACGGAATCATTGATACCTCAAACCTTACCTTTACTTATTCAAATGCAGGCCTCAATGTATGTCCGTTAATAATGTCCAAAGGAGATATACAGCTGCTGAGAACACCGGGTATTCCCATAAGCAACTGGGTTCTCGATCCGCAATACAATGAACTTACGGTAAATTTAAATACTGGAGATAGAATGTTTTTTTATACCGACGGTATAATAGAAATAAGAAACAGTGAAAAAGCTCAGTTTGGTGAGGATCGCATAATTCAGCATCTGATGGAGTCTATCCCGGAGCCATCTTCAGTCCTGAGCGGACTTATTGACAAAGCCCTAAGCTTCTCCGGCAAAAAGAGTTCAAACGATATCATTGATGATATTACAATGGCGTTAATTGAAATTAAATGAGTATAAGGATGTGAATTCCATGACATATAGCGAATTATTACCAACCCTCGAAAAATACAGGCTTCAGGGATATATAATCCCTCATCCCTCCCTAATTAAAACCCGGGAGCAGCTTGAGGGCATAAGGAAAAGCGGAGAAATAACCACTCAGATACTTGATATGCTGGAAAAGCTGGTTCAACCGGGCATGACAACGGCAGAAATAGACAAACTGGTCTATGACTATACCATCGCTCATAAGGCTGTTCCCGCACCACTTAATTATAATGGATATCCGAAGAGCGTGTGTACCTCTATAAATGATGTGGTATGTCATGGAATCCCCAGTGAAAGGACCATTTTAAAGTCCGGTGACATAGTAAATATTGATGTCTCCACCATTCTGGACGGCTATTATTCCGATGCGAGTCGCATGTATCTGGTGGGAAATGTTTCTGAGGAAGCAAGACGACTGGTGGAAGTGACAAAGGAGTGCCTGGAGCTTGGTACAACACAGGTAAAGCCCTTTGGATCAACAAATGATATAGGTAAAGCTATCGAACCCTTTGCAAATCAAAAGGGCTATACGGTTGTCCGGGATCTGGGTGGACACGGTGTAGGTCTGAAATTTCATGAAGAACCACATATAGACCACTTTGAAAAACAGGGAAAGGGCTATTTAATGGTTCCGGGTATGGTTTTTACTATAGAGCCCATGATTAATGAAGGTAATTACAGTGTTAAGCTTGCACGCGACAAGTGGACTGTTACCACCAGAGACGGTTCCTTATCCGCCCAATGGGAATATACAATTGCAGTAACCGAAACGGGCTATGAAATATTATCAAAATAATTTGCCTTAAATTAATTTTTGTACTAAAAAAGGATTATCCACAGATAATCCTTTTTTTCATAAGGCCTTCTATTTTTTCAGCATCCAACTGGCAAGCTTGTCCACGCCCTCTCCAGTCCTGCAAGAGACTTCAATTATTTCAGCCTTTTCATTCAGAGCTCTGACACCCTTGTAAAAGCTATCCCTGTCAAAGTCGATATAGGGCATGAGGTCAGTCTTGTTTAGAACAATTACATCAGCCAGTTCGAACATAGTAGTGTATTTATATGGCTTGTCATGCCCCTCGGGCACACTTGCAATAACCATCTTTATACTTTCTCCAAGGTCAAAGGAGGATGGGCATACCAGGTTTCCAACATTCTCAATAAATAAAATTGTCCCGTCAGGCAGCTTCAGACTTTCCACAGCAACCTTAATCATATTCGCATCCAGATGACAGCCTCCGCCCGTATTTATTTGAATAACAGGCTTGCCCAGCTTTTCTATCTTTTCAGCATCTATTGAGGAAGCTATGTCTCCTTCTATAACACCAACACTAGCCCTGTCACCAAAGGCTTCAATAAGCTTTAAAATGGTACTGGTTTTCCCCGAACCCGGCGACGCCATTATATTAACAGCCTTTATGCCCTTTTGCTCAAAATAGCTTCTATTTTCCCCTGCAAGCTTGTCATTTGCATGCATGATATTTTTCATAACCTTGATTTCCATAGGTACCTCCATTATTTATCTGTTTACTTTCTTATTTATGTTTCAGGTATTTCATATGCTTTACTCAATCTCAAGGCTTTCAATATAGAACTCCTTGCCCTTGTCGGTAGGCATTCCAAGTCCACCGCATTTAGGACAGTCAAAGCCCTGAGGCGGCTTCTCAAAAACCTCCCCGCACTCCCTGCATTTAAACTGTGCCTTTACTCTGTTAAATACAAGTTTGGCCCCCTGCGCTATAGTTCCCTCACTCATTATATCAAAATACATCTGAACCGAATCGTCTATTATAGTTGACAAATCTCCTATCACAAGGCGGATCTCAAGTATTTTTAATGCTCCCACGCGGTTTGCTTCATCTAGTGCCAGCTTTATCATAGATTGTGTTACAGCATATTCATGCATATATTATGCCCTGCCCGGACTTCAAAACAGCTCTAAATCATAAATAACTCGGGCTAGGTACCTCCTTGATTCTCTTGATAATTAAATTTTATTTTTCTCCTATAATGACCGGAATACACGGAGAATATTAAATTGCCGATACACTGTTTATTATACCACTTTTGCTGTATTTTAAAAACCTATGCCTGATTATTATCAAGGTTCCTATCATATACTCCAGTGTAGGAATAATATGGTATAATATATGTGACTTTCATGCACAACTTAGTTTTCCACTCTTGTACTAAAATTCTTACAGTGAGGTTACTATGGAAAAGAGACTTAAAAGGCTACTGGGGGATGGCCCCTACCCTTTCTCCCTTGAGGATAACAGCGAAAGCCCCATTGAAGCCTATACCGGAACTGGCATGGCCGTCTTGTCACAAAAACGCGCTGCTGATATGCCCTGCGGCACCCATACTCACTCCAGCTATGAATTTGTAATACCAATTATTAATATGAACAACACGGTGGTCGAGAATAAGCCCTTTAAATTTAATAACCAAGAGCTGTTTCCCATTAATTCAGGACAATCCCATGGCTTTTCAAGGTCTACGGCTAATTGTCGGCTTTTTACTCTTCAAATTGACAAGGACTTTATTAATGATATATCACTGCAGCTATGTAACACAGGTAATGTTTTCTTTAAAAATGAAGGTATAAAAATCAGTTCCGAGCTAAACAGCCTGGTGAGCATGTATATGCTTGAGGCCAGAAACAGGCAGACAGGGTCGGACTTCATTTTAAATAATATAACAAACCTTGTAGTAATTAACCTTCTGAGGACTCTAAAAAGCAATCTTCCCAGCCCTATTACAGAAAAGAGCTATACAGACCGGGACAATATAAACAAGGCAATAAATTTCATGAGAGATAATTATAATAAGTCCTTTTCTCTCGAGGAGGTTGCAAATACTGCAAACCTCAGCCCTTTTCATTTTATCAGAGTTTTTAAGGCTTCAACCGGAAAAACACCCTATGATTATCTTCTTGACATAAAAATTGAAAAGTCTAAAGAGCTCCTGAAAATCAATAAACACACAATCACTGAAATCTGCTTTAGATGCGGGTTTAACAATCTTGAGCACTTTTCCTCTGTCTTCAAGCGCAAGGTTGGTATTTTACCCTCCCATTACCGCAAGCTCACCTCCAATTAACCTTGCCCGATAGCAATAAACCCGTATAAATGAGCAATTAATCCGAAGTTATAAAACTCTCTGAATGTTATACTTTAGCTGTATAGCAGTATTAACGAAAACCATAGGTTCAAGGTACAGATGCTGTTTTAGCAAAGGAGGGTTTTATTTTATGAAACAGAACAGGAAAATTATTGCGCTTATTGTAGTACTTACGCTATTGATCTCCTGCATATCTTCATCGATGCTTGTTTTTGCAGAAGACGAATATGAAGACCAGCCCGATGAGTCCACTTTATCCGAGGAGATAGACACTCTCTCCGAAAAGGCGGGGAGTCTGGATGATAATGAGGGCTTGGTAGCCCATTGGAAGTTTGATGGGGATTTAAAGGATTCTTCTACCTTTAAAAATGATGGTCAGCCTGTGGGAGGAAAAAACGGAGTAACTTTTGTTGATGGCGTAAATGGCAAGGGAGTTAAACTTGACGGCAAAAGCTACATCTCGGTCAAAGGCACAAGTTCCCTTGATCTCACTGATCAGTTTACCTTCTCGTTTTGGGTCTATAAGGAGGATATGAGGAAGAAACCTACTATGGACGGAGGGGTTCCTTACATCATGAAAAACCCCGATCCCGACGGAGACCATCCCTATGGCATATATGAATGGTGGGAGCTGACACCGGGTATCACCTTTTGTGACGAAAGCGGTGCCGATGACATTCATTCATCAAAGCAGGTGGATCTTCAAAAATGGTCAATGCTTACCTTCACCTATGATGGAAGCACAATGAGTATATATATTGACAAGGACTTAGTCAAGAGAGAGCCCATTACCACTTCACTGATTAAGTCCTCTCAACCATTATATATAGGCTTCGGACATTTCATGACGGTAGACAACTACTTCAAAGGCATACTGGATGATATGAAGATATACAACACTGCGCTAAATTATGCTGAGGTTGAGGATTTATTTGATGATGTAGCAGGTAAAGCTCCAGGTAAAGATCTAATAAATAAACCTGACAGACTTGTAGCCTATTATAAATTTGAGGATAATCTATCTGACTTGTCAGGTTTCAATAATAATGGGAAGGCCATCAAAGCAAATAACTTTAAATATGTTAATGGAGTAGCCGGCAAGGGTGTAAAATTCAGCGGCTCAAGCTATATTGAGGTCAAGGACAGCGATTCTCTCGATCTGGATAGAGGCTTTACCTTCGGAATGTGGGTATTCAAAGAGAAAAGTACAAAAAACCAACCTCTTTTTGCCAAGTATGGTGAGAGCCGGTCTAAAGGTGAACCCTCCTATAGTCTTGTAGATTGGAACAGCGGTCAGCATTTATCTCTGTCCAACTTTGACGAGGAGGGAGATAATCAGGAGTTCCGTACTGAACTGAGCACGGATATGCAAGACGGAAAATGGTTTTACTATACTGCGACCTACAGTGGGAAAGCAGACGAGGACGAGGACGAATCTGGTGACGACACAGTAAAGCTGTATATAAACGGAAGGCTTGTAAGTTCTACAGAGTTTTCAGGAGATATATCCAACTCCACCGGCCCTTTATGGATAGGCGGAACCACTGATGGCCTCTTCTTTAAGGGAATAATTGATGAGTTTAGAATATACAACTACGCTCTTTCTCCTACCGAAGTAAATAATCTGTTCAAAATGAGAGATAGTATTGAGGTTTTAAGTTCAAATAAGAAAATCACCTCAGCTACTCTCAAAAAGGGGCAAAGTATTCAGCTTACAGTTAATGCCTTAACACATTTATATACTGCTCCATCCAAAGCTGTTCCAAAAAGTAAGGAGGAGTTGAAAAAGCTTTCAGTCACTTCAACTGCCACGTATAAATCCAATAATACGGCTGTTGTAAAAGTCTCTGCCGCAGGCAAAATAACGGCAGTGGGTAAAGGGAGCGCTTCAATCACTATTCAATACGGATCACAGGTGCAAAGTATTTCTGTAAAGGTTAATTAAAATGTATTTACCGGGTTAAATTGTTCGGACTATAACCAAAAAAATAAGCCTTATTGCCAAAAAACGGACTGCCTCAATAGATTTCTACTATGAGACAGTCCGTTTTTTATTTATGATTGTTTATATTATGCTGTAACCTTATTGGCATCCTCAGCAGGCTTTGCCTCTTGAACTACCTTGAGATTTTCCTTCTTGGTTGATGCTGTTTTATGTTCAGCACTAGCAAGGATACACTTCTTTGGACAAGCCTCCACGCACGCATTACATATAACACACTTAAACTGATTAATCTCCCAGGATTTCTCAACCTTATTAACAATAATTGCATCTGCCGGACATTTTCTCTGGCAAATACCACAGAAAATGCACTTGTCTATATCACAACCTTCGATATGTCCCCTGGAGTCCTTAAAGGGCTCTCTTTTTTCAATAGGATACATTCTGGTTGCAGGCTTTGATACCAAATTTCTAAACACGTTTTCAACCATTTTAAACATGTTGACCTCCTATCACGCGCAAAGCACGTAGTCAAATACTAATTCATAGACACTCGTGGCTTTCCCTCATAACACTCTTTTTCTCTACAGACAAAATAAATTACAATGAATTCTCTTATCTCTCTGTACAGGATATGCATGGGTCAATTGTCAGAATGAGCAGAGGAACGTCTGCCAGCTGACTGCCCGGTAGCATTTTAATCAGTGAAGGTATGTTTGCAAAGGTGGGAGTTCTGAGTCTCAATCTCTCAAGATTCTTTGTTCCGTTTGCTCTCAAATAATACAATACTTCACCTCTTGGCTGCTCAACCCTTGAGATAACCTCACCCTTTGGAGGATTACCCTTGACAGGTACAATATGCTCACCCTCAGGAATCTTAGCAATAGCCTGCTTAATAAGATCTATTGACTGATATACCTCATGTAGCCTTACATAGGTTCTGGCATAGTTATCTCCGTCATGGTGGATTACAGGCTCAAAATCCAGCTGACCATATGCTGAATAGCCTGTTGTTCTCAAGTCCATAGGAATTCCCGCAGCCCTTGCCATTGGTCCTACAGCACATAACTCTATAGCATCCTCCTTAGTGAGGATACCTCTTCCTACAAGTCTGTGCTTAACAGTATAATTGTTAAGGAAAACGGCTTCTACCTGTTCGATATCCTTCTTTATTTCATCAATGGTAACATTGATCTTAAGCATTTGTTCTTTTGTAAGGTCACGTCTTGTACCACCAATTGCATTTGCAGAAATAACAACTCTGGCACCGGCGGTCTCTTCCATGATATCCATAACCTTTTCTCTATCTCTCCATACCTGCATGAAAAGACTTTCAAAGCCGAAAGCATCTGCCAGCAGTCCCAGCCACAAAAGGTGGCTGTGCATTCTATGGAGCTCAGCCCATATAACTCTGAGGAATTTTGCTCTGTCAGGGATTTCAATGTTCATCAATTCTTCAATTCCCTGGCAATATGCCATTGCATGCATAACGCTGCAAATACCACAGACTCTCTCAACTACAAATACGTTTTGTGTAAATTCCTTTGTTTCGGTAAGCTTTTCAAGACCTCTGTGAACATAACCGATAGCAGGAATTGCGTCTACTATATTTTCATCTTCCATAACCAGCTTGATGTGAAGGGGTTCGGGGAGCACTGGATGCTGCGGCCCAAAAGGTATTACTGTTGAACTCATTATTTTTTACCCCCTCTTTGCTCAATTGTTATTTGTTGTCTGAGGAATGGTGAACCCAATTCCTCCTCTGATAACAGCATATGTCCGCCGTAATCAACAACTATACCTGTTATATTTAACCCAAATAGTTCCTTCATTTCATTTTCAACTAGAATAGCTGTAAAAATCATTTTTGAAATACTCGGTATTTCCTCGCCCTTTTTAACAGTTACTTTGAAATTCTTCATTCCATAGTCCTTGTCAAAATGGTATATAACATCTATAGTGTCATCACCATTATCCGCACATGATGCAGTTACAAATCTATAGCCCTCGTACTTGGCTCTTGACACTTCACCAAGCAGCTGATCAGCTGTAATTTCCACTAGATTTTCAATCATACATATGCCCTTGCCCAGCATTTCACTCACTGCTATGTGATAGATATTAAGTGGGCCCGGTACCTCCTTCAACTAATTTTAAAGATTTCATTAAT
>JAEZIV010000261.1 GCA_023436515.1 Bacillota bacterium | reverse complement strand
GGTTTATCTCTTCATTGTCTCTGATTTCGTTCAAGATTCCTTTAGCTAAAGCTTCACTAGACTTAATTGCGTCCTTTAGCTGCAAACCCTCCAGTGTTCTCTTTGTCAGCACTCTAACAATATTTATGACTCTTTGGGGCAGCTTTTGAGGATCATCTGAGATATATCCCTTTCCCTTCATATCACGGGTATAGTTAAGAAGTCCTGCAAGCTTCTTTTGATCAACTACTCTGTATGTAATTTGTCCTTGAACCGTCACAGTCTGAAAATCCGATGTGACTTCTTCAAAAATGAAAGGTGCATCAACGCTTCCTACCGGAACAACAACAATCGACGTAGCGGGAGCATAATAGTAAAAGGATATTCCTGCACCCTCCTTCACTATTTTACCGTTCCTGTACTTTAGGACGTACTCACTTGGCTGGAACTTAATAAATCTGAAACCAAACATAATCGGACCCTCCTTTTAATCTATCAATTAATCATATAACCTGCTCTATAGCTGATGAATTCAATCTGATATCAGCTTACAATCTTGGAAAAAAATCATAGCTTCTCAACGACTACAATACAAGTGCTGTCCGGCAATCTTGCAGACTTTTTATTTTCATCAAAGAACTCTACTTTTTGAGACAGTGCAATTGTATATCCTTCCTGCAGGTAATGCTTAAATTCAATTACTTTGGCCTCAGCACCTAAAACCGAAGCTATAAATTCCTTAAAACCACTAGGCGTAAAGTAACCGAATTGCTCGTTTACCTCATGAACATATGACTTCTCTCCCCAGGTATATGTATAGAGAAATTCCATGGCATCATTTACCGGCATAAGCACTTCATTCTGTCCAACTATAGTGTACTCTATCTCCCTGCCCTTGAAATCCTTGGCATACCTCTCCAGGAACTGTATTCCTTCCTCGGATAAAAACTTTATGATTCTTTTTTGGTGTTCCGGCTCTGTCATAATACCATCACGAATAATTATTCTCCCACCGGAAGGCAGCACCTCAAATACACTTTTGAATGCAACTGCTAATGTTTCGTGGTTAAACCTTCTTCCGTTGTATTCGATATAGGAGAACAGTTCATGGAGGATTGAACAGAAGATGACTGTATCGACACTCCCTTTTTCAATATACTCCCCCAGGTTAAGGGCATCCCCGTACAGCACATCCCATTTCCTGTTTTCCAGCTGCTTTTTCTTTTTCAAGCTATCCAGTACATTCTGAGAAATATCCACACCCAAAGCCTTCTTCTCGGGGTACATTTCCTCTATAAGGTCCATCAGGGCTCCGCCTCCCGGTCCAATATCAACAATGCTGCTGCCACTTATGTAATCAAGTATAACCTTCTTGTAGTCTATAGTCTGATTCATAGTTGCAAGATATTTCTCTTCTTCATAAAAGCGGTCATATTTATCTTTTCTCAGTCCAAATAGATCAAACAGTAGTATAATTGCACTCTCATAGAGCACATCAGACTTCTCAGCTTCAATACAGAATTCGATAAGCTTATTTCCGGCCGCAGAAAACTGGAAAGTAAAAAACAATGTATCGTCCAAGCTTTCATGAAATATCACCTCATGTGCAACGTGCAGGTTTTCTTTGGAGTTGCCTTCAAATATATCCTGTATTGTGATATCAGAAAGGTACTTTTCAATTATCCGTTTTTTGTATATGTTAACCCGTTTCTTTCCCTCATGCTGGTAGTATATAGCCTTCATCAGCCCTTCAAAGCTGATGTGCTTGAATTTGCATAAATTTACTTGCTGTGAAATTAGTAAAAATATCTTTACGAATTCTTCAAAGGAGAAATCATAAAGGGCCGCCTCCACATACCACAAGTCTGCTACCTCAAGAAGACCTGATAATTTACCTTTTACCTTAGCATCAGAGCAAAGCCTTGCATACTCTGTGTCGAAATCCTCACCATTCTTAATAGAAACAGCCCTTAAGCGCCTTAGTCTGTCCATAAACTCGTATTGCTTACTAAATTGCCCCTCAACTACAGCTTCGATTATTTCCTCAACCTGATCTCTTATTTCTTTCCATATATCTTCATTAACCCCTGTCACGATACAGTAGTTAAGCGCCTTTAGTATTTCTTTGAGTTCAGCAGCTGAGATATTACCCTCTTCAACCAGCTGATAAAGGGGTCTATTATCCGAAAGAGGCACCTCTCCCCTAATGTACTGTCCGATCAGGCCATGGGTCAGTATGAGTCTGTGTACTATTTTCTTGATTTCTGGATTTTCTTCTGGGTACTCCTCAAGATAGATTTCTGCTGATCCAATATTATGGGCAAATAGATTGTAGCCCATTTTTATCCACTGATTTCTTTGATGTATAAGCCCCGACTTGGCAACTTCAGACCATTTTAGCGTCTCTTCGATTATGTAGACTTGGCGTTTACTTAAATCCAGGGTTGAAAGAGCCACAAGGGTTTTTTCTACGTAGTTTAGTACATAGTTACTATTCATTTCTTCAAGAGAGTTTAGCCTCTCAAGGTTGACATTGTGCTCTTGTGTCAGCGCCAAGTATTTTATCCATTTTTCTCTTTTTAAAACCTGCAAATCGCCACTC
This sequence comes from Bacillota bacterium, assembly GCA_023436515.1. GTDB lineage: Bacteria > Bacillota > Clostridia > Acetivibrionales > DSM-1351 > Ruminiclostridium. Next base: position 5,384 of record JAEZIV010000261.1, on the reverse strand, counting down.
TTTACTGCTTCTATAGTTACCAGGGAATTTAACATAAGTAAGCACCTCACACATGTTTCGACATAGTAATTTATTGACCGACATAATATTTTTGGATTTTCCATAGCTATATGAATCTAACTCAAGGACATACATCAATTATTTCAGAAATGTCAATAACAGTAAAGTAGCTTCCAATAATTATTCCAAAATTCGACTCATCCAGTAGTTGACTTACTTTAAATGTCCTCTAGGGTATTTTAACAGAGGCTTCTAGGTTCCAACGTTAAAAAAATGTTACCTGGTTTCACTTCCTGAACCACTTCTATTCCATTAAGTATCATGCTATATAGTGCCATTACATTCATCATATCCCCGTTATGCAGGCCAAAATCATAAGTTTCAACAGCATTTACCGGAACAATAACCCTCCCATTGACATTGTTCATATTGAACCAGGTCTTTAATGCTATAGCAAACTGCTGTATGCAAATATCGGTACAGTCACCTGTGATAACAAAGGTATTTATATGACCGTTTTCACTGAACCATTTCTGAAAAGCCTCTTCATGAAAACCATTTGTTGAGTTCTTGGGAATAAGTATATAACCTCCGATTTCTTTGAGTTCATCCACTATTTCCCCTTCGCTGGTACCAGTCAGACAATGCTCCGGATAAGCATCAAATTCCGGCGACGCTTCTGTATGACAGTCTGCCAATGCAAGCTTTGCAATGTGTAATTCATCACAGGCCTTTGACAATTCTGCTATCTTAGGAATTAAGCCCTCCACTCTCGGGCTTTGTAGCGCACCTTCCCTTGCAAAACCATTTATCATATCAACTATAACAAAAGCTGTTTGCTTCGCCTGCAGTTCTCCCAATTGAATAGAAGGGAGTTTTACCAGCATATCGAATATCTCTCCAAGAGTTTCAATACTTTTTTCAATGAACTCATTTTTGTTTATCCTTCTCATATTAATTTCTCCTCTCACTCAGAAATACTTGTCCAGTTCGGGTTAAACTTGAATAGTTTAGAGGGCCTATGACCGCCATCCTTCGTATATTCATTCGTCTCAACAACCATCCCGGCTGTCTTTCTTCTGAAATTTGCTTTTAATAATTCACAATCAAGAATAACTTCGTACACCTGCTGAAGTTCCGTTAGAGTAAACAGCTCCGGCATAAGATTAAAAACTATATCTGTGTACTCAATTTTTGTGCGCAGTCTTTCTATAGCATATTCGATAACTTTTGCATGATCAAAGGCTATTCCGTTTGATTCAACCACTTCTCTTTCTACTTTAGCAACCTTTCCCTCCACAGTCTTTGTGATTTTCACTATTGCGGATAAGTTATTTTCATCGTTGGATAGCTTCAGTTTGAACAATCTTTGTAGAATATATCCCTTTTCGGTTACTGTCTTTTGCTCCTGATATAATTTACAGGAGACCGTAAACCATTTTGCATCATCAGCATCATCGCTGGCCTTAATATCAAGGGTCGTACTGTCTACCAGAGACATATATGCGGTGCTTATCACTCTAGTACGGGGATCTCTGCTCACATCTCCCCATGTATAAAGCTGCTCCATATATATTTGCTCAATATTGGTTTCCTCTTTCAATTCCCTTAAAGCCGCCTCGTCGAGACTTTCATTCATCTGTACAAATCCACCGGGAAGAGCCCATTGTCCAAGGAAGGGATGGTCACCTCTTTTAACCATTAGGAGCCTTAGGACTTTTTCAGGAAGCCTCCTGTAGTTTTTCTTTTCTTCATCAGTTACCGTAAATAAGAGCATATCTACCGTCACTGATGGTCTCTCATATTTGCCGGCATCATATGCTGCCAAAAATTGATCCTCGGTAAGCCCCATTTTATTTCTCAATGAGTTATCCTGCATTAAATCACCCTCAACATTATATTTGTTGCTTGTTATTAATTAAGTGTTACTAACTTATTGTTATTATCACTTTGTTAATATCATTATATTACTATTAAACTTACTTGTCAATGTTTATGAAATTTAATAAGATTATTTGTAGTCACTTTCATGTGCCCATACTTTTTCATTGCCCGTATGAATGCGTCGGCACTTCCACCGTTCATTACTCCTTCTGCTATTGCCACCGTCACGACTGTATCATCAGTAAAAAAGCACTTTGAATTGAAAATCGGAAAATCCTTAGTCTTTATGTTATCCCACTCATAAATTGATCCAACTATATCTCCGATGATAGCACCAATCATATTTATCTTCTGCCTCCTCGTTTTCTAAAGTCCTCATCAATACGGTCTTTCCAATGTTTCGATATTGGTTGACTGGCACGCAGACAACTTACTGTTTCACTAATCACCTCATAATTGAGTAAAGTACCCTCGCTGTCGGAATTAAAATTTGTCGCCCTGTCATTACTTATACCAAAACGTTTCGCCGTGGTAATGGCATCAATATTTGCACCAAGAAAAATAAACTCCCAGCCGTATTTTGATTTTTGATGCTCAATCATCCGGCGCACCTTTTCGTAGGTATATTCTTGACTGGCATTTTCCATACCATCGGTGGTTATCACAAACATTACATTTTCGGCACGCTCTCCTTCTGGAGTGAGCTTTTGCACATTTCCTAATCTATTAATAGTTTTTCCAACTGAATCTAACAAGGCTGTATTGCCACGAACATAATATTCTTTATCAGTAATAGGCTCAACATCTCGAATGTTAATACGGTCATGCAGCAGTTCATACCTGTCGTCAAATAATACGGTTGTTATTACAGCTTCCCCCGGCTCTTTCTTCTGTTTCTCAAGTAAGGCATTATAACCACCGATAGTATCACTTTCAAGGCCACTCATTGATCCACTTCTGTCAAGGATAAATACCAGTTCAGTCAAATCTTTTTTCATAATGTTATCCTCCAAATCATTTAATGTGATTCAAGGATAACACCTCGTATATTCAAGCAGGTCGCATTCTAAGCGACAAATTGCTTAATGGAAAGACGGCTATACCCCTAACAGGTTTTGATCAAAAGCAAATAAAGCCTCGTTTATTTCAAAAATATTGTAATTGCCATCCTCGATAAAATACTCGATAATAATATCAAATTTATTGCTACGGGAAAGAGCAAATCCAGCCTTGAGCAGCAAGTCCTTAGTCTCATCAAGGTTTAACCTCAGTGCAACCGCAAAAGCAATGGCGGTAGGCTTGCTCGGTTTATAATATATGTCATTCCGGATTTTAGAAAATAGCTTCCGATCTACATTGGCTTTTTTATAGGTTTCGGCATCGGTCATGCCCTTTTCGTCAATCAGGCGCAGCAGCATTTCTGAGAAAGTTTCATCCATTTGCTTCACAACATCATCAAGCCTGCGTTTGCGTTCCTTCCTTTGTGCAGTTGCTTCCACAGATAGAGGAATAGCTTCTTCCTTTAAATGTTTTCCCAGTAATTGCTGTTCTTCCATCCTGCTACGCCTGCTTACAGGATGCTTCTCTATATACTTATCATCTATGAATTGCTTGATGGAGGAAAACAGTTTTTCTGAAATTGCAAAGGCCGCCTTATCATACACAACCAGATATATCATCATTTCATTACTGAAAAGAAAGTCTCCAATAACCGAAATTGCTGTCTTTAACGCTTGATCCTTGGGATACCCAAAGGCACCTGAAGAAATCAACGGAAAGGCAATGCTCTCCAGTTTATAGTCTTTTGCCAAGGCAAGAGAATTCTTGTAGCAATCTGCTAACAGCTTCTCCTCACCGCTATTACCATCCTGCCAAACTGGCCCAACCGTGTGGATTACATATCTTGCAGGCAGCTTGTAGCCTTTTGTTATTTTAGCCTGTCCAACCTTGCACCCATGAAGGTCACGGCACTCAGCAAGCAGTTCCGGCCCTGCAGCTCGAGGGATGGCTCCGTCAACGCCACCTCCACCAAGCAAAGATGAATTTGCAGCATTGACAATTGCATCAGCATGAACTTTAGTTAAATCGTTACGAATAATCTCGAGGGGCATAACTTTACCTCCATTTCGTGTTAATTACCGTATAACAAGCCCGCTTTCCATTATCAAGAAGTAATTCAATGGTCACTTCTTACTATCCATTAAGCCAAAATACTATTGATTTGATTTACTCATTTCCTATACTATATAACTCTTTAATATCCCAGCTTGTTCCAAATTTACTGTCATTGAGTATAATTCCTTGGTCCAATAAACTATTTCTCAGTTTATCAGCAGCCTCATAGTTTTTATCAGCTTTTGAATTAGCTCGCTGCAAAATTATATCTTCAATGTCTTCCTTAGTGATTCCTAATTTCTTTAGATGTTTAATCCTAAGTTCATCCACAAATTCTTGCGGATCCTCGTTCAATAACCCAACTATTGAAAATACTTGAACCAATTTGTCTTTAATCTGAGATAGTGTCATAGAAATATCCTCTTTAGAAAATTTCCTGTTAATAATTAGCGAGTTGATATACCTGCAAATAGAGAATAATTCTGAAATAGCTGTGGCAGTATTGAAATCGTCATCCATTGAGTCATTGAAGTTCTTTTGAATATTTTCAACAATTGAAGGTTCAATAACCTTTCCATTGCTACTGTCATTAACCTTCAGAAATTCATTTATTTTTAACAGAGTGTTATAAAAGTAGTAAAGCTGCTTTTCAGCTAATGAAAATACTTTTTCATTCAAATCTATAGCGGTAGAATAATGTTTTTCAAGCATTGCATATCTAATTACTTCAGCATTATATTTCTCAAGAGATTGCTTGATTGTCATTGAATTGCCAAGGGATTTGCTCATTTTTTGTCCATTAATTGTAATTAAGCCATTGTGAATCCAATATTTCGCGTATGTTTTCCCTGTAAAGGCTTCACTTTGAGCAATTTCATTCTCGTGATGGGGAAAAATCAAATCCTTTCCACCACCATGTATATCTATACTCTCTCCTAATGTGTCAATTACCATAGCTGAGCATTCAATATGCCAGCCTGGCCTACCTTTTCCCCATGGACTTTCCCAATATATTTCTCCAACTTTAGCTGATTTCCATAGTGCAAAGTCAATTGGACTTTTTTTGCCTTCTTCTACATCCTTCCTAACGCCATTTAATAGTTCTTCAGTATTCCTGTTAGATAATTTCCCATACTCCTTAAAACTGCTTACAGAGAAATAGACATCACCACTTTCTGTGGCATAGGCATGACCTTTCTTGATTAAGCCATCAATGAAAACTATTATCTTCTCTATATAATCAGATGCCTTGGGCTTTATATCTGCATCAATAACTCCCAGCGTTGATAAATCCAGCTCTGCTTCTTCTATCTTTTTCTGTGAATAGGCTAATGCGTTTATTCCTTCTGAATTAGCTCTTGCAATAATTTTGTCATCTACATCGG